>CAZEGY010000239.1:0-5745 GCA_964511815.1 uncultured Rhodovulum sp. | reverse complement strand
AACGGCCGCTGTCCGGCCCGGGCACATCGGTCACGGATCGTACCGAGCACGGGGGGTGATACCAGCGGCCGTCCGGGTCGACCCTGGCTCCGCGCGCACGCGCGCCCTCTCCGAACCCCCGGGGCGCGACCGGATCGGACGCCGCTGCGGGGGGCACGCCCCTTCGCCTCCCGGCTGACGCCCTCGGACGGGCGGCGGTGTCAGAAGTCGAGGCTGATGCGGCGGGTGATGCCGATGCGGGCGCCGTACTGGTCCGCCGAGCCCTGGCGGGTGATCGGCGAGTCGGCGGCGTCGTTGACGAGGCGGTCGTAGGTGATCGCGCCCTCGACGCCCCAGCGCTCGTTGAAGAGATAGCGCGCGCCGATCTCGACGCCGGTGGCGAGCAGGCCCCCCGAGGCGTCGTAGGCGTCGAGGCCCGAGGCCCCGGACTCCTCCGGCGAGATGCCGAAATAGGTCTGGGCGAAGTTGTCGGTGCCGAACTGCAGGCGCGGCCCGGCGGTCAGCGTCAGGCCCTGGATCGGATAGGCGATGGCGTCGGCGCCGAGCTCGCCCACCCAGGTGTTGTGCCCGATGATGCCGTAGCGGACGTCGGCGAACGCCCGCCAGCTCCGCTGCTCGTAGCCGAGGCCGAGGCCCGCCTCGGCCGACCAGTCGACCTTGTCGAGCCCCTCGATGTCGTCGTCCTTGCGCTCGCCGACGTAGCGGAACGAGCCCTGGATGCCCCAGCCGGTGCGGAAGCCGACGGTGCGCGACGAGCCGTACTCGAAGCCGCCGGGGAAGCGCACGTAGTCGAGGCGCGCCGCGAGGTCGGGGCCGAGCTGATACTCGTCCGAGCCGAAGTAGGACGAGCTCACCTGCACGCCGGCGCGCAACGTCGCGACGATGTCGGGGGTGCCCGCGTCGAGCACGCCGCCCGCGGCGAGGATGCCGGGCTGGACGTTGGCGGGAGGCGGCACCGGGACCGAGGGCTCCGCCGGCACCGGCGGCCCCGCGCCCAGCGGCGCCTGGGCGGCCGCACCGCTCGCGCACATCCCGACGCCCGCGGCCACGACGGCCGCGACCAGCGTGCGCGAATGACGCGGAAGGTGTGCCACTGGATCGCCTCCGATCGAGAGGATTCGCTCCTCCCTGCACAGTTTGGCTGCTCTGGTTAACAATTTGTAGTGGATGGCCGCCGTTGGCAAGCAAGAAGCGCGACACCGGGCCGCATTCACCCCCGCTGCTGCACCGCAGCAACACGTCGCGCCAGCGCCTCGGCGAGGAGGCCGCGGACGACCCCGAGATCGACGTCGCGGGCGACGAAGGCGGCGCCGACGTCGCGGGCGAGGATGAAGGCGAGGCGCCCGTCGCGGACCTTCTTGTCCTGCCCCATCAGGGTGACGAGCCCGTCGGCGTCGGGGAGCTCGCCCGGAATGTCGGCGAGGTCGCGCTTCATCCCCATCGCCGCGAGGTGGGCCGCGACCCGCCCCGGGGTCTCCTGCGGGCAGAGCCCGAGGCGCGCCGAGAGATCGAAGGCGAGCTGGCAGCCGATGGCGACGCCCTCGCCGTGGAGGAGGCGCTCGGAGTAGCCGGTCGCCGCCTCGAGCGCGTGCCCGAAGGTGTGCCCGAGGTTGAGGAGGGCGCGGTCGCCCTGCTCGGTCTCGTCCCGCGCGACGATCGTGGCCTTCATCTCGCACGACCGCCGGACGGCGTGGACCCGGGCCGCCGCGTCGCCCCGCGCCAGCGCCGGGCCGTTGGCCTCGAGCCAGCCGAAGAAGCCCGCGTCGCCGAGAAGGCCGTACTTCACCACCTCGGCATAGCCGGCGAGGAAGTCGCGCGCGGGCAGCGTGTCGAGGAGCCCGGTGTCGGCGAGGACCAGCCGCGGCTGGTGGAACGCCCCGACGAGGTTCTTGCCCAACGGCGAGTTGATCCCGGTCTTGCCGCCGACCGAGCTGTCGACCTGGGCGAGGAGGCTCGTCGGGATCTGCACGAAACCGACGCCGCGGCGGAGCACCGCCGCGGCGAACCCGGCGAGGTCGCCGATCACCCCGCCGCCGAAGGCGACGACGATATCGTCGCGGGCGACCCGCTCGGCGATCAGCCACTCGACGGTGCGTTCGAGCGCCGCCCAGCCCTTGGTCCCCTCGCCCGGCGGCAGCGTCAGCACCGGCGCCGCGATCCCCGCCGCGGCGAGCCCGTCGACGAGCGTCGCGAGGTGGCGCGCCGCCACCCGCTCCTCGGTGACGACGGCGACCCGCGGCCGCCGCAGCAGCGGCGCGATCTCGGCGCCGGCGCGGGCGAGGAGACCCGCCCCGATGCGGATGTCGTAGGCGCGCGCGCCGAGCGGCACGGTGACGGTTTCGGGGGCGGGATCGGTGCCGGTGTCGAGGTCGGGCGGCGCTTCGGTCACGGGGTCTCCTCGAACGTGTGCGCCTCGCCGGGCCGGGCCGCGTCGCGCGCGCGGACGGCGGCGACGATGGCGCGCGCCATCGCTTCGTGGCTGATGCCGCGGCGGCTGTCGACGGCGACGTCGGCGAGGGCGTAGAGCGGCGCGCGCCTGCCGTGGAGGTCGCGGAGCGTGCCCTTGGGGTCGGCGGTCTGCAGGAGCGGCCGCCCCGGGCGGTCGCGCACCCGCTCCCACAGCGTCTCGACGTCGGCGCGGAGCCAGACCGAGGTGGCGTGCGCGGCGATCTCCTCCCGGGTCCGCGGCTCGACGAAGGCGCCGCCGCCGGTGGCGAGCACCCCGGGCCGCTCGGCGAGCAGGCGCGCGATCACCCGGCGCTCGCCGTCGCGGAACGCCGCCTCGCCGAGGCTCGCGAAGATCTCCGGGATCGACATGCCCGCCGCCTCGACGATGCGCGTGTCGCTGTCGGTGAACGGCACCCCGAGCAGGCCGGCGAGGCGCTTGCCGACGCTGGTCTTTCCCGCTCCCATCAGCCCGACGAGCACGATCGTCCGCCGGAGCCGGAGGTTTCCCGCTTCCGGCGCCACACCCTGCGGTTGCGAGGTCTCGATCATGACAATTGCCGTCCGGCCGCGCCCGAGCTAAGGTCCCGCGAGAGGCGATCGCGGCGGTAGGCCCCCGTGATTGAACGGTTAACGATGCCGCGTCAAGCGGCACGGACAGCATGAGCAGGGCCGGACCCGGCCGGAGCAGGTCGAATGCGCGTCGTCTTCAAGATTCTCGTCTATCTCGTCCTCGTCGCCGTCGTCGGTCTCGTGGGGGTCGCGGTGTTCTCGGACCTGCCCGCGCCGCGGCACGCGGTCGAGCTCCCCGTCGAGGCCCAGTGAGCCGCCTCCGGGCGCGGCTCGCCCTCCTCGGCGCCGCGGCGCTCCTCGCCACGCCGGCACTGGCAGCCGAGCCGCGCAGCGCGATCCCATGGCTATCGGAGAGCATCGAGAGCACGCCGCCGCCGAGCCGCAGCCGCTCCGGCCCGCCGCCGCTCCCGGGCGGCAGGCCCCAGGACGCGATCACCGTCACCGCGCTGCCCGCGCTCAGCCGCGACGGGGTCGGCCTGCTCGGCCCGACGGAGACCGGCTTCGCCCCGGCGCTGTGGGGCCCGGAGGACGCCGCCGCGGCGCGCGACGTCGTCCTCGCCCACCGCGACGGCGGCGTGCCGGCGGCGCGCGCCCTCTTCCGCCGCCTCCTCGTCGCCGAGACCCAGCCGCCGACGGGCTCGGGGCCGGGCTCGGCGCTCCTCGTCGCGCGCATCGACCGGCTGCTCGCCGCGGGCGATCTGTCGAGCGCCGAGGCCCTCGTCGCCCGCGCCGGCCCGGATACCCCCGACCTCTTCCGCCGCTGGTTCGACATCGGCCTCCTTCTCGACCGCCCCGGGCCGCCCTGCGCGGCGCTGCGCGAGAACCCGTCGCTGTCGCCGACCCTGCCGGCGCGGGTCTTCTGCCTCGCGCGCACCGGCGACTGGAACGCCGCGGAGATCACCCTCACCCTCGGCGAGCAGGTCGGCTCGATCGACGACGACGAGATGGCGCTGCTCGCCCGCTTCCTCGACCCGGTGCTCTTCGAGGACGAGCCGGCGCCGCCGGTGCCCGAGCCGCTGACGCCGCTCGACTTCCTGATGCGCGAGTCGATCGGCCTCGACCGCCCGGCCGGGCAGCTTCCCCTCGCCTTCCTCCACGCCGACCTCGACGAGCACGCGCCGATGCGCACCCGCGTCGAGGCCGCCGAGCGGCTGACCGTCTCGGGCGCGATCGAGCCGGCGCTGCTCTTCGCCGCCTACCGCTCCGGCGTCCCCGCCGCCTCGGGCGGCATCTGGGACCGCGCCGCCGCGGTGCAGGCCCTCGACGCCGCGCTCGCGGGCGAGGGCGACCTCGCCGCCGCCCTGCCCGCCGCCGACGCCGCCCTCGCCCCCCGCGGGCTGCGCGTCGCGCTCGCCGAGGCGACCGGCCCGGCGCTCGCCGCGGTCGATCCCGGACCGATCCCGCCCGCGGCGCGCGCCAGCCTCTTCGAGCTCCTCCTCCTCGCCGGCGACGTCGCCGGCGCGCGCGCCGCCGCGGGCGACGCGCCCTCACCCCGCGCCGCCGCGCTCCTCGCCCTCGCCGACGGCTCGGCGCCGCCGGAGGACGCCGCCGACGCCCGTCTCGGCGACGCCCGCCTCGCCGCCGCCTTCGCCGGCCTCTCCGCCTCCGAGCCCGCCGACGAGCGCGAGCGCACGCTCGCGGGCTACGTCGCCGCCGGCGAGCAGGGCCGCGCCATCGTCGCCGCCCTCGACCTCCTCGTGCCGGCGGGCGCGGTCGACCCGCCGGCGCTGCGCGCCGCGCTCCTCACCCTCCGCCTCGCCGGACAGGGCGGGGCGGCGCGCACCATCGCGCTCGAGACCCTGCTCGCGGGAACCCCGGGATGAGCGCATCCGCCGCCTCGTGGCTGCCGCGCTACCTCGAGGCGATCCAGGCCGAGCGCGACGCGGCGCGCAACACGCTGCTCTCCTACACCCGCGACCTCACCGACTTCGCCGCCTTCCTCGAGCGCCGCGGCCTCGACTACACCACCGCGGACCGCGCCGACATCGAGGCCTACCTCGTCGACCAGGACGCCCGCGGCATGGCGGTCGCCACCCGCGCCCGCCGGCTCTCGGCGATCCGCCAGCTCTACCGCTTCGCCTTCCTCGAAGGCTGGCGCGGAGACGACCCCGGGGCGCTGATCCGCGGCCCGAAGCGCCGGCGCGGGCTGCCGAAGACCCTCACCGAGGCCGAGGTCGACCGCCTCCTCGCCGCCGCCGAGACGCGGGGGGCGACCGAGGCCGAGCGCCTGCGCGACACCTGCCTGATGCAGCTCCTCTACGCCACCGGCCTCCGGGTCAGCGAGCTCGTGTCGCTGCCGCTCGCCGCGGTGCGCGGCGACCCGCGGATGATCCTCGTCCGCGGCAAGGGCGGGCGCGAGCGCATGGTGCCGCTCTCCGGCCCGGCGCGCACCGCCCTCGCCGCGTGGCTCGCCCACCTCGACGCCGAGGCCGACGCCGCCCCCGCGCCGCGCCGCCCGCGCTCGCCGTTCCTCTTCCCCGCGCGCGGCCGCCGCGGGCACATTCCGCGCGAGCGCTTCTTCCTGCTCGTCAAGGATCTCGCCCGCCTCGCCGGCCTCGACGCCGAGGCGGTGTCGCCGCACACCCTCCGCCACGCCTTCGCCACCCACCTGCTCGCCCACGGCGCCGACCTCCGCGTCATCCAGACGCTGCTCGGCCACGCGAGCATCGCCACGACGGAGATCTACACCCACGTCCTCGAGACCCGCCTGCGCGAGCTCGTCCTCGA
>CAZEGY010000238.1:0-5813 GCA_964511815.1 uncultured Rhodovulum sp. | reverse complement strand
GGTTCACCTGCTCGAAGAAGGTCGGCAACGCCGTCGCCCGCAACCGCGCCAAGCGGCGGCTGCGCGCCGCCGCCCGCGCCGTGCTGCCCGGGCACGGCCGGCCCGGCTGGGACTACGTGCTGATCGGGCGTCCGGAGGCGACCGCGGCCCGGCCGTTCGAAAGCCTCTGCGCCGACCTCGCCGACGCGATCGCGGCGATCCACGCGCCGCGGAAGTAGGAGGGGAGCGCGGGATGAGCCGCCTCGTGGTCTTCGACGTCGACGGCACCCTCGTCGACAGCCAGCACCTGATCGTCGCCGCGATGGCCGAGGCCTTCGACGCCGCCGGGCACCCGCTGCCCGAGCGGGCGGGCATCCTCTCGGTCGTCGGGCTCTCGCTCCACGAGGCGATGATCGCGCTGGCGCCGCACCTGCCCGACACCGAGACCCTGCGCCTCGCCGATCTCTACCGCGACAGCTTCGTCGCCCAGCGCGCCGCCGGCGGCGCGGCGGCGCACGCGCCGCTCTACCCCGGTGCGCTCGACGCGCTGACCCGGCTCGGGGGCGCCGACGACACGGTGCTCGGCGTCGCCACCGGCAAGGCGCGGCGCGGGCTCGACCACCTCTTTTCCTGCTTCCCGATCGGCCATCTCTTCGCGACCACCCAGACCGCCGACGACCATCCCTCGAAGCCCCATCCCTCGATGCTCCACGCCGCGCTCGCCGAGACCGGCATCGAGGCCGGGCGCTCGGTGATGGTCGGGGACACCGAATACGACATCGTGATGGGACGCGCCGCCGGCATGGCGACGGTCGGGGTCGCGTGGGGCTACCATCCCCGCGCCCGCCTCGCCGCCGCCGGCGCCGACGTCATCATCGACGACTTCGCCGACATCGACGCCGCGCTCGCCCGCGTCGGGACCTTCGCGTGAGCCTCGCCCGCCGGCGCTTCTGGACCGCCGCCGCGCCCGCCGCCGAGGGCGGGGGGTTCGGGGTCCGCCTCGACGACCGCCCGCTCCGTACCCCGGCCGGCGCGCTCCTAATCGTCCCGTCCGAGGAGCTCGCGACCGAGATCGCCGCCGAGTGGGACGCCCTCGACCGCGAGATCCGCCCCGAGCGGTTGCCGTTCACCCGTGCCGTCAACGTCGCCATCGACCGGGTGGCGCCGAAGCCCGATCCCGTCGTCGACGCGATCGCCGAGTACGGCGGCAGCGACCTGCTCTGCTACCGCACCGCCGAGCCCGCCGGGCTCGCCGCCCGCCAGGCCGCGGGGTGGGACCCGTGGCTGCTCTGGTCGGCGCGCACCCTCGATGCGCCGCTCGTCGCGGTCACCGGCGTCATCCACGCCGCCCAGCCGCCGGCGAGCCTCGCCGCCCTCCGCGCCGCGGTCGCCGCCGAGGACGCCTTCGGCCTCGTCGCGCTCCACGAGCTCGTGGCGCTCTCGGGCTCGCTCGTCCTCGGGCTCGCGGTCGTCCGCGGCGCCGTCGAGCCGGAGGCGGCGTGGGAGCTCTCGCGTCTCGACGAGGCGTGGCAGGCCGAGCAGTGGGGCCTCGACGCCGAGGCCGAGGCGGCGGCCGCGGTGCGTCGGGCGGACTTCCTTCGCGCGGCCCGGCTCGAGGCGCTCGCCTCTCGCGCGAACGACGCGCCCAGCGGTTAACCATCCGCCCAATATCTGTCGCTTATTCCGGCATTCGCGCCGCCGGAGGCCCCCGGAACGGCACCGCCGCCGCTTGACGTTCGAGCCGTTGCCCCCAAAGGTGGCGCGAAGGGGGCCGGCCAAGATGCCCCCTCGAAGAGAAGCTCGCGGGACTCGCCCCCCGCGTCGCTCCCCGGAGCGGCCCAACAGGAGAACGTGATGCGAAAGATCCATCTGATCGGCACGGCGCTCGGCGTCGTACTCGGCTCGGCGGCCGTGGCGTCGGCCGCGACGCTCGACGACGTGAAGGCCCGCGGCACGCTGAAGTGCGGGACCAACACCGGCCTCGCCGGCTTCGCCGCGCCCGACGCCAACGGCAAGTGGGAGGGCTTCGACACCTCCGTCTGCTACGCGCTCGCCGCCGCCGTGCTCGGCGATCCCGAGAAGGTCGAGTTCACCCCGACGACCGGCGAGACCCGCTTCACCGCGCTCGCCTCGGGCGAGATCGACGTGCTCGTCCGCAACTCGACCTGGACCTTCACCCGCGACGTCGACCTGAAGTTCACCTTCACCGGGGTCAACTACTACGACGGCCAGGGCTTCATGGTGCCGAAGGACCTCGGGGTCAGCTCGGCGATGGAGCTCGACGGCGCCACCGTCTGCATCCAGACCGGCACGACGACCGAGCTCAACCTCTCGGACTTCTTCAAGGCCAACGGCATGAGCTACCAGCCGGTGCCGATCCAGACGAACTCCGAGGCCGACCAGCAGTTCCTCGCCGGCGCCTGCGACGCCTACACCACCGACGCCTCGGGCCTCGCGGCGAGCCGCGCCACCTACGAGAACCCCGACGACTTCGTCATCCTCCCCGAGATCATCTCGAAGGAGCCGCTCGGGCCGCTCGTCCGCCAGGGCGACGACCAGTGGGCCGACATCGTCCGCTGGACGCTGAACGCCCTCGTCGCCGCCGAGGAGTACGGCGTCACCGCCGAGAACGCCGAGCAACTCGCGGCGGAATCGGAGAACCCCGAGGTCAAGCGGCTGCTCGGGGCCGAGGGCGACCTCGGCGCGATGTTCGGCCTCGACAAGGACTGGGCGCTCCGCGCCATCAAGGCCCGTGGCAACTACGGCGAGATCTTCGCCGCGAACATCGGCGAAGGCACGGCCTCCAACATCGCCCGCGGGCTCAACGCCCAGTGGACCGAAGGCGGACTGATCTTCTCGCCGCCGTTCCGCTGATCCGACGGGGGCCGGGCGCCGGGCAGCGGCCCGGCCCCGTCTCTCTCTCCTGTTCTCGTCCAGAGGGGGTTCGGATCGCATGGCCACCGTCGAGATCCCGCACGAGCCGTTCCGGCTCGGCATGCTGCTCTACGACACGCGATATCGATCGCTCACCATCCAGGCGATCGCGCTCATCGGCTTCATGGCCTTCGCCGCGTGGCTGGTCAACAACACGGTCCAGAACCTCTCCGCCCTCGGCAAGGACTTCAACTTCGGCTTTCTCTGGAGCCGGGCCGGCTACGACATCAACCAGACGCTGATCCCCTACAGCAACGACAGCACCCACGGGCGGGCGGCGGTCGTCGGGATCCTCAACACCTTCCTCGTCGCCATCCTCGGCTGCATGACCGCGACGGTGATCGGCGTTCTCGTCGGCGTGCTGCGGCTCTCGCCGAACTGGCTCGTCTCGCGCCTCGCCGGGGCCTACGTCGAGATCTTCCGCAACGTCCCGGTGCTGCTCTGGATCCTCGCCTTCCTCGCCATCCTCACCGACGCGGCGCCGCCGCCCGCCGCCTTCCGCGGCGACGACGCCACCTCCTCGATGATCCTCGGGTCGATCGCGGTCACCAATCGCGGCGTCTACGCGCCGTGGCCGGTGTTCGAGCCGGGCTGGACCTGGGTCGTCGGCACCCTGATCGCCTCGCTCGCCGCCATCGTCCTCTTCGGGCGCTACGCGGCGCGGCGGCAGGAGGAGACCGGGCAGACGCTGCCGACGTTCTGGATCAAGCTCGCGATCCTGTTCGTGCCGACCCTCCTCGTCGACCGCCTCCTCGGCGGCGCGGTCAGCCTCGAGTTCCCGGTCCTCCAGCGCTTCAACTTCCAGGGCGGGTTCCTGATCGACAAGTCGCTGATCGCGCTCTGGATGGCGCTGTCGCTCTACACCGGCGCCTTCATCGCCGAGAACGTCCGCGCCGGCATCCAGGCGATCTCGCGCGGCCAGTCCGAGGCGGCCGGCGCGCTCGGCCTCCGGCCGAAGCGGATCATGAGCCTCGTCATCCTGCCGCAGGCGCTCCGCGTCATCATCCCGCCGATGATCTCGCAGTACCTGAACCTGACCAAGAACTCCTCGCTCGCCATCGCCGTCGGCTACATGGACGCCCGCGCGACGCTCGGCGGCATCACCATGAACCAGACCGGGCGCGAGCTCGAGTGCATGCTGCTGCTGATGGGGTTCTACCTCGTCCTCAGCCTCGTCATTTCCTCGGTGCTCAACTGGTACAACGCGCGCAAGGCGCTGAAGGAGCGGTGACATGACCGACATCGCCTTCACCCGCGACCACATGATCTCCGCGGAGGCGCCGCCGGCGTCGGAGGTCGGCCTCCTCGGCTGGCTCCGGGCCAACCTGTTCTCGAGCTGGCTCAACACCATCCTGACGATCCTGTCGGTCCTGGCGATCTACTGGCTCTTCGATCACGTCTTCCCGTGGTTCCGCCACGCGGTCTGGAACGCGAGCTCGCTGACCGAGTGCCGCCAGATCATCGCCGAGCGCTGGGGGGAGGGCGCGGGCGGCGCCTGCCTCGCGGTCATCCACCAGCGCTGGAACCAGTTCCTCTTCGGCTTCTACCCGATGGACCTCTACTGGCGGCCGACGCTCGCCTTCGTGCTGCTCCTCGTCGCGCTCGCGCCGGTGCTCTTCATCGAGCTGCCGCGCCGGTTCCTGTGGTTCTCGATCCTCTACCCCGGGATCGCCTACTGGCTGCTCTGGGGCGGGTCGCTGATGATCCCGGTCGCAGTCTATGCCGGCCCCGTCGCCGGCTGGCTCGCGAACCGCTTGCTGGCGCGGGTCTCGCCGCTGCTCGGGGTGATCGCCGCGATCCTCGCGACGCTGGTCTGGTGGCTCTACCTCACCGGCCCGGTGGGGCGCGGGCTCGGGGACGTGCTGCCCTTCGACCTCCGCCCGGTGAGCTCGAAGCAGTTCGGCGGCTTCATGCTGTCGCTCGTCATCGGCTTCACCGGCATCGCCTTCTCGCTGCCGATGGGGGTGCTGCTCGCCCTCGGGCGGCGGTCGGACATGTTCCTCGTCCACTCGCTCTCGGTCGGGTTCATCGAGTTCATCCGCGGCGTGCCGCTGATCACGCTGCTCCTCGTCGCCTCCTACCTGCTCAACATCTTCCTGCCGCCGGGGACGAACTTCGACATCATCCTCCGCGTCATCATCATGGTGACGCTGTTCTCGGCCGCCTACGTCGCCGAGACCATCCGCGGCGGCCTCGCGGCGCTGCCGCGCGGGCAGTACGAGGCGGCGGACGCGCTCGGGCTCGACTACTGGAAGGCGATGCGGCTCGTCATCATGCCGCAGGCCCTGAAGATCTCGATCCCGAACCTCGTCAACAACTTCATCTCGCTGTTCAAGGACACGACGCTCGTCGCCATCATCGCGCTCCTCGACCCGATCGGGCTCGTCACCTCGATCCGCGCCGACTCGGCGTGGAACGGCATCGTCTGGGAGCTCTACGGCTTCGTGGCGCTGGTGTTCTTCGTCACCTGCTACAGCATGGGCCGCTATTCCCGCTATCTGGAGCACAAGCTCCGCACCGACAACCGCTGAGGAGGCTCGCGATGTCCGAAGTCCATCCCGTCGACGCCGCCGAGCTCGAGCCGGTCGACCCGACGAAGCTCAAGGTCTCGAACGAGGTCGCGATCGAGATCGTCGGCATGAACAAGTGGTACGGCCAGTTCCACGTGCTCCGCGACATCGACCTCACCGTCCACAAGGGCGAGCGCATCGTCATCGCCGGGCCGTCGGGCTCGGGCAAGTCGACGCTGATCCGCTGCATCAACCGCCTCGAGGAGCACCAGAAGGGCAAGATCGTCGTCGACGGCGTCGAGCTCACCTCCGACCTCAAGAACATCGACAAGGTGCGCTCCGAGGTCGGGATGGTGTTCCAGCACTTCAACCTGTTCCCG
This sequence comes from uncultured Rhodovulum sp., assembly GCA_964511815.1. GTDB lineage: Bacteria > Pseudomonadota > Alphaproteobacteria > Rhodobacterales > Rhodobacteraceae > Amaricoccus. The sequence continues at coordinate 10 of CAZEGY010000238.1, read as the reverse complement.
CACCTGACCA
>CAZEGY010000237.1:2362-5815 GCA_964511815.1 uncultured Rhodovulum sp. | reverse complement strand
GCCCCGAATCGTGGAGGAGGAACCCATGGCCGATCCCGAGAACACGCTCGTCATCGAGCTCGAGGACGGCGGCCGCGTCGTCGTCGAGATGCTCCCCGACGTCGCGCCGAAACATGTCGCCAGAATCAAGGAGTTGGCCCGCGCCGGCGAGTACGACAACGTCGCCTTCCACCGCGTCATCGACGGCTTCATGGCCCAGACCGGCGACGTGGCGAACGGCGACATGGAGGAGAACTTCAACCTCCGCCGCGCCGGCACCGGCGGCTCGAAGCACCCCGACCTCCCCGCCGAGTTCTCCAAGCTCCCCTTCGACCGCGGCGTCCTCGGCATGGCCCGCTCCCAGAACCCCGACAGCGCCAACTCCCAGTTCTTCATCATGTTCCAGGACGGCCATTTCCTCAACGGCCAGTACACCGTCTGGGGCCGCGTCACCGAGGGCATGCAACATGTAGACGCCATCACCCGCGGCGAGCCCCCGGCCAACCCCGACCGGATGGTCCGCGTCACCGTCGCGGCCGACGCATGATCCGCCGCGGCTTCCTCGCCCTCGCCGCCGCCGCGGGCCTCGTCGCCGCGGCGACCGGCGCCGTCGCCCAGGACGCCGGGAACGTCGCCGAGAACGTCCTCGTCATCGCCGTCGACGGCGGCCACCCCGGTACCGTCGAGATCGAGCTCCTCCCCGACGTCGCCCCCGCGCACGTCGCCCGCATCAAGGAGCTCGCCCGCGCCGGCGCCTACGACGGCGTCGTCTTCCACCGGGTCATCGACGGCTTCATGGCCCAGACCGGCGACGTCGCCCACGGCAAGCACGGCGCCGATCTCTCCCGCGCCGGCACCGGCGGCTCCGAGCTCCCCGACCTCCCCGCCGAGTTCTCCGCGACCCCGTTCGAGACCGGCACCGTCGGCATGGCCCGCTCGATGGACCCGAACTCGGCCAACAGCCAGTTCTTCATCATGTTCGCCCCCGCCCCCCACCTCGACGGCCAGTACACCGTCGTCGGCCGGGTGATCGCCGGGCAGGACGTCGTCGACGCGATCAAGCGCGGCGACGCCCAGTCCGGCGCCGTCGACGACCCCGACTGGATGGCGACGGTGCGCGTCAAGGCCGACGGCTGACCCCGGCGGCCGCGCGCCCCCACCCGGCGCGCGCGGCCCTGCCGGAAGGGACGGGGCCCTCCCGGCGTGCCTCCCGGCGGGGCGGTGGTTGTCTCGGGAACGCGGACGCCCTACGTAGCGGGCGAAATCCGAGCCCGGAGCCACCATGCCCGACCGTCCCTCCGCCTCCCCCGATCTCGAGAGCCTGACCGCGCAGCTCCTCGACGCCGCGACGGCCGCGGGCGCCGAGGCCGCGGACGCGATCGCGGTGGCGGGCGACAGCCTCTCGATCGAGGTGCGCATGGGCGCGCTCGAGCAGGCGGAGCGGGCGGAGGGCGTCGATCTCGGCCTGCGCGTCCTCATCGGGCAGCGGCAGGCCTGCGTCTCGTCGAGCGACATCCGCCCCGAGACCATCGCCGCGATGGCCGAGCGGGCGGTGGCGATGGCGCGCGAGGCGCCGGAGGACGCATGGTGCGGCCTCGCCGACCCGGCGGAGCTCGCGCAGATCCGCGACGCCGCGGCGCTCGATCTCGTCGACCCCGAGCCTCTGCCGGGCGCCGCGGCGCTGGAGGCGGCCGCCCTCGCCGCCGAGGCGGCGGCGCTCGCGGTGCCGGGGGTGACGCGGATGGACGGCGCGGGGGCGAGCTGGTCGGCGAGCCGCCACCACCTCGCCGCGACCAACGGCTTCAGCGGCGGCTACGGGCGCACCGGGCACGGCATCCAGGCGGTGGCGATCTCGGGCGAGGGCACCGCGATGGAGCGGGACTACGCCTGGGACAGCCGGGTCTACCACGCCGACCTCGACGACCCCGCCGCGATCGGCCGTCTCGCCGGCGAGCGCGCGGTCGCGCTCCGCGGCGCCTCCAAGCCGCCGTCGGGAGCCTTTCCCGTCGTCTACGACGAGCGCGTCGCCTCGGGGCTGGTCGGGCACCTCCTTTCCGCCGTCAACGGCGCCGCCGTCGCCCGCGGCTCGACCTGGCTCGCCGACGCGGTCGGCGCCCCGGTGCTCCCCGCGGGCATCGACCTCGTCGAGGACCCGTTCCGCCCGCGGGTCGCGGGGTCGCGGCCCTACGACGGCGAGGGCCTGCCCGCCGCGCGGCGGGCGATCGTCGCCGACGGGGTGCTGACCGGCTGGATCCTCGACCTCGCGAGCGGCCGCCAGCTCGGGATGGCGAGCACCGGCAACGCCGGGCGCGGCACCTCGGCGCCGCCGAGCCCGAGCGTCGGCAACCTCGCGCTGACCCAGGGCGGCCTCTCGCGCGCCGAGCTCCTGAAGGAGATGGGGACGGGGCTCCTCGTCACCTCGCTGATCGGCGCCTCGATCAACCCGACGACCGGCGACTACTCGCGCGGCGCCAGCGGCTTCTGGGTCGAGAACGGCGAGATCGTCCGTCCGGTCAACGAGTTCACCCTCGCCGGCAACCTCCGCGAGATGCTGCGGACGATCCGCCCGGCGAACGACGCCCGCCCGTGGGCGAGCCGGGTGGTGCCGAGCCTCCTCGTCGAGGGGCTCGTCGTTGCCGGAGCCTGACGCCGCCGATCTCGCGCTGCTCGAGGAGGCGGCACGCGCCGCCGGCGAGCTCGCCCTCGCCCGCTTCGGGAGTCCGGGGGCGGTGCGGGAGAAGCCGGGCGGCCTCGGCCCGGTCACCGAGGCCGACCTCGCCGTCGACCGGCTGCTCCGCGACCGCCTGCTCGCGGCGCGGCCGGACTACGGCTGGCTCTCGGAGGAGAGCGAGGACGGTCCCGCCCGGCTCGCGGCGGGGCGGGTCTTCGTCGTCGACCCGATCGACGGGACGCGGGCCTTTCTCGGCGGCGAGAAGGCGTGGGCGCATTCGCTCGCCGTCGTCGACGCGGGCCGTCCCGTCGCCGGCGTCGTCCACCTGCCGGCCCTCGGCAAGACCTACGCCGCCCGCCGCGGGCGGGGCGCGCGGCGCAACGGCGCGGCGATCCGCGCCACCGAGCGGGCGTCGGCCGAGGGCGCGCGGATGCTCGCGACGGCGGGCCAGCTCGACGCGCGCTTCTGGCCGGGCGGGGTCCCGGCGGTCGAGCGGGTCTTCCGGCCGTCGATCGCCTATCGCCTCTGTCTCGTCGCCGACGGCTCGGCCGACGCGATGCTCGCCCTCCGCGAGACCTGGGAGTGGGACATCGCCGCCGGGGCGCTGATCGCCGCCGAGGCCGGGGCGGTGGTCAGCGACGGAGCCGGCGCGACCATCGTCTACAATCGCCGCCACCCGGGCGTCGCCGGCGTGCTCGCGGCACCGTCGGCCCTGCACCGGGCACTCGGAGAGCGCCTGCGCGTCGCCGCCGACGATGCCCGACCGTAGCCCGGCGCCGCCCCGTCGCCGCCCCGTCGCCGCG
>CAZEGY010000237.1:0-2262 GCA_964511815.1 uncultured Rhodovulum sp. | reverse complement strand
CCGTCGCCGCGGCGCAACATTGATTTCGCCGGCCCCGCGGATAATGTCGGGGACAATGTCGACATCAGGCTCGCCGGGCGCTCGCGGCGGACAGCCACGGAGGATCCGATGACGCAGCTCCTGCATCTCGTCTTTGGCGGCGAGCTCGTCGACCCGCAGACGACCGAGTTCCGCGACGTCGACGCGATCGACGTCGTCGGGGTGTTCCCGAACTACGCGACCGCCTACGCGGCGTGGAAGGGCAAGGCTCAGGCCACCGTCGACAACGCCCACGTGCGCTACTTCATCGCCCACCTCCATCGCCTGAGCGACGAGGGCCGCGCCGAGAGCCCGACCGAGAAGCTCGGCTGAGGTCGCCCATTGTCCCCCACCGACGCCGCGGGGCGCGAGACGCCGCCGCCCTCCTTCGCCCTTCGCCTCTACCTCGCCGCCTCCCGCCGGGGCGGCGGCGTCGCGCGGCGCGTGCTCGAGAAGCGCCGGCGCGAGGGCAAGGAGGACCCCGGGCGCCTCGGCGAGCGGATGGGCGTCGCCGGGCCGCCGCGGCCCGAGGGCCAGCTCGTCTGGTTCCACGCCGCGAGCGTCGGCGAGGCGGCGTCGCTGCTCGAGCTCTTCCGCCGGTTGCAGCAGGCGCGGCCGACGCTGACCTGCCTCGTGACGACGGTCACGGTGACCTCGGCCCACTTCGTCGCCGAGCGCCTGCCCGAGAACTGCATCCACCAGTTCGTGCCCCTCGACATCGTGCCGTGGATCAAGCGTTTCCTCGCCCACTGGCGCCCGGACGTGGCGGTGTGGACCGAGAGCGAGCTCTGGCCGGCGATGGTCTGCGAGACGTGGGACGCCCGGGTGCCGATGCTCCTCATCAACGCGCGGATCTCGGAGCGGAGCTACCGGCGCTGGCGCCTCTTCGGCGGCGTCGCGCGATCGCTCCTCGCCCGCTTCGAGCGCATCCTCGCCCAGGACGACCTCGCCTCCGAGCAGCTCCAGCTCCTCGGGGCGGACCCGGCCCGGATCAGCGTCGAGGGCTCGCTCAAGGAGGGGGCGGCGCCCTTGCCCTACGACGAAGGCGAGCGCCGGCGGCTCGCCGGCGCCTTCGCCCGGCGCCCGGTCTGGCTCGCGGCCTCGACGCACCCCGGCGAGGAGGAGATCGTCCTCGCCGCCCACGCCCGCGCGCGCCGGGCGCTGCCGATGCTCGGCCTCGTCCTCGCGCCGCGGCACCCGAACCGCGGCGACGCGCTCGCCGAGATGCTGCGGGGCAGGGGGCTCTCGGTGGCGCAGCGCTCGAAGGGCGAGGAGCCCGGCGTCGACGTCGACGTCTACCTCGCCGACACCCTCGGCGAGATGGGGCTCTGGTACCGGATCGCCGCCGTCGCCTTCGTCGGCGGCTCGCTCGTCGACGTCGGCGGGCACAATCCCTTCGAGCCGGCGCTCCTCGGCTGCGCCATCCTGCACGGGCCGCACGTCCGCAACTTCATCGACGCCTACCGGCGCCTCGCGATCGCCGACGCCGCGGTCCTCGTCCGCAGCGAGGAGGAGCTCGCCGACGCCCTCGTCGCGACGATGGCACCCGACCGCGCCGCGGCGATGGCGTCGTCGGCGTGGGAGGTGGTGAGCGAGGGCGCGGCGGTGACCGACACGGTGATGGCGGCGATCGGGGCCTGCCTCGACCGCAGGGCCTGATGCGCGCGCCGCGCTTCTGGGGCAACCCGCCGGAGCGGCCGGGCCTCGCCGCGCGGCTGCTCGCGCCCCTCGCCGCCCTCTGGACGCTCGCGACGCGCCGGCGTCTCGCCCGGGGGCCGGGGGCGCGGGTCGGCGTGCCGGTGATCTGCGTCGGCAACCTGACGGCGGGGGGCTCGGGCAAGACCCCGACGGTGATCGCCCTCGTGCAGCGCCTCGCCGCGCGCGGCATCGCCACGCACGTCGTCTCGCGCGGGCACGGCGGCAGCCTCGCGGGGCCGGTCCGCGTCGACGAGCGGCGGCACCGGGCCGGCGAGGTCGGCGACGAGCCGCTCCTCCTCGCCGCCTTCGGCCCGGTCTGGGTCGGGCGCGACCGCGCCGCGGCGGCGCGGGCGGCGGTGGCGGCCGGGGCGCAGGCGATCGTCATGGACGACGGCTTCCAGAACCCCGACCTCGCCACGGACCTCGCCATCGTCGTCGTCGACGCGGGCTTCGGCTTCGGCAACGGCCGGGTGATGCCGGCGGGGCCGCTCCGCGAGCCGGTCGCCGACGGCCTCGCCCGGGCGAGCCTCGTCCTCGCGATCGGCA
>CAZEGY010000236.1:0-5816 GCA_964511815.1 uncultured Rhodovulum sp. | reverse complement strand
GTCAGCCGATCGCGCAGCGCCGTCGCCAGCACCTCTGCTGAGGCCGAGCTCACGGCAGGCACGGATCGCAACCCGCAATCAGCGCGTCCACGCCCATGCCGGGACTGGCCAGGCCCCTTCTCGGCCCGTTCGGGGAGGGTTCGGCAATCCCCGCGGCGGTGTGCCGCATCGGCTTGGGGAGTGCGCGCAGAAGCGGGACGAGTGCGCCCGGTTGATGGTCCCCGTGGGTCGCGACATACGTGCTGGTAGGTCGAGGTGGCGCGGGATCGTCGCGGGAGAGAGTGGCGCCCGAGGGCGCCACTCTACCGGTCACTGATCATTGATCCGGTCGATGATCCGGAACAAAGCTCGCGCGAGGTCGCCTCGCGACGCCTGCGCCAGCTCCCGGCCCGCTTCCCCATGTATCGGGGCAACGACCTCGGTGAGCAGCATCATGATCCGGCCGACCACCGCTCCGTGCCCGGTGTCTCGCAGAACGAGCCGGTCCGACTCCTCGTTCCGGTCACCTGCGGGCTCCAGCTGATAGGTGTGGCTGGCGACGTAGGCGGTCACCATTGCCGGGAGCACTGACCGCAGGCAGGAGAGCTCGAACGCCGCCATCGATCCCGGGGCGGCCGCGGTCTCGGCCCAATCGAGGACGGCCGCCAGCGGCCGTTCGGGCATGATGGGATCATAGAGCAGATTCGCGAGCGTTGGGGCGAGCGCCTTGACTTCGTAGCAGGCGGCGGCGGTGCCGGAGTTCATCCAGCGTAGAGCGCCAAGGTTCGTGTTCATCTTCCTGCCTCCCGGTGCCGTTGCTGCGGCCGCCTCGAACGGGCGGGCAGGTGTCGGCGCGATCGCGCCGACTTCCGGGGTTGGCGGCGGCTGCGGCCGGCGCGCGACGTTGCTTGTCTCATGGCGAACTCCGTTCGCTGACGACGACCGGGATGTGGTGCGTCAAGCGGCGGTGAATCCCATCGCCACGGAGTTGTCCGGTCGGCCCGGCGGATCGGTCCGGTTCGCTCTTGCGGATGAGATTGGTCTGTCCACCGCAAGGCGAAGCGGAACTCATGGCGATCGCCGAGAAGCGTGGCGGCCCCGGGAACCGGGACCAGCCGTGGGTCTCTTCCGGGCCGTCGATCAGCTGGGGAGGAGGCGGGACGTGTCCATTCCCTCGCCTTCTTCGCTCAGCCGGTCGATGTCCACCTCGAGGTGCCGCAGGGCATCGAGCAGCCGGCCGACCTGGCGGTCGCGCTCGGCTTCGCCGCCTGAAAGCAGGCGGATCATCTCTGCCAGCGGCCAGTCCTCAGGTGCGACCTCCGAACGGACCATGTCGATGAGGACGGCAGCCAAAGCCGCGCCGCCGTCGCCGGCGGCACGGGTGGCTGCGCGCCGCAGCCGGGTGCCGGACGCATCGACGAGGTTTCGCGCCCGCAGACGGATGCCCTCCCGCGGTATAGGTGGCGGGACGATAGGCGTCGCGGCCGTCGGGCCATGCAAGAGTGCTCGTCATCGTGAGCTTTCCTTGTAGCGGCGCGTCCTGATGACGCGCCTTCAAGGTCCGGCCCCCGATGCCGGCCGGTATCGCTTCAGCCGGCGGTCCGCGCCGGGTCGGCAGGCACAGCCGCCGCGGCAACCAGGTCGAGCGCGGCCCGCGCCCTGGCGATGGCGCCCTCGAGCGTCGAGCCGCGCACCTCGACCTCCTTGCGGGTCTGCCTCTCCCTCCCGAGCGCGGTCCGGACCTCGGCGAGCTCACGCTCGGTCTCGCCGAGACGCGCCGCGATCGCCTCCCTCTCGGCGGTCACCGCCGCGAGCTTCTCGACGAGCACCGCCAGGTCGCGCGACTGCACCTCGCTACGGCGCTCCATTTCCTCGACGATCGCCGAGAGCACCGGGTCCGTCGCGGCGTCGCTGGACTGCCCCACGTCGAGGATTGTGGGCACGCCATCATCGATAACGTTCCCGGCGACGGGGTGCTCGGTCGTCGCCACGGGCCTGTCCTCGCCGCAGTCAGCGGGTGCGGCCTCCATCGTCGCAACGTTGAGCGTCGCCCGCGCGGCGGCCATCGCCGCCTCAAGCTTCGTGTTCCGCATCTCGACCCGCTCGCGTACCGTCTTCTCGATCTCGAGCGCGGCCCGGGTCTCGGCGAGCTCATGCTCAGCCTCGCCGAGATGCGCCGTGATCTCCTGCTTCGCGGTGACGATCGCCGCGAGCTTCTCGCGCAGTTCCGCCAGGTCGCGAATCTGCTCCTCGTTGCGGCGCTCGATAGCCCCGAGGATCTCGGGAAGCGCCCGCTCCGTCGCGGTGTCAGCAGTCATCTGTCTGCTGCGCTGAAGGTGGCTGGCCATGGTCTTCTCCTGTTTCCGGCCAGAAGGACGTGGATGCGTGGCGCGACGACGGAAACGAGGTCGCGCCTCGGTCGCTGCATTTTTCACGGATCACCCACATGCCAGTCGCGTCCCGCGATACGCGGGATTGCGCTCAAGTGGCCCGGCGTTCCGAGCCGGAGCCAGTGCTTTCCCCGCTGCTACCACGGGAGATTTCCCGCAGCGATCTCGGACCGCATCTTCTGCCACTGCTGCGTCGCCCAGTCGCCTTCGCATTCGCCGCGGTATTCCTCGCCGGATGCCGTGCTGGCGTGGCCGAGCATGCTGGCGATCAGATCGCGCGCCCGGGCCGGGTCGATCCGACGCAGCAAGTCTGCGATCAGCGTCCGCAGATCATGCAGCGGCACGCCGATCGCCTCGTTGACGAGCTGACTGGGGTGCTTGGCGGCGAACGCCTCCTCGGCATGAGTCAACCAGTTTCGCCCGCTGAGCTCGGCATAGCGCAGGCCGGCATAGCGTCGCGGCCGCCCGCCGAGGATGAGTTCGTCGAGCACCTCGCCGACCTCGGGCCAGAGCTCGCCGACATCCTGGTCGCGGCTGGTCTTGCCTTGCTCCCAGCCGAGCCGCCAGGCGCCCCACGGTTCACGGACGAGGTCCGCGCCGAGACGCCACGCGGCGACGTCGCCGGTCCGCCCGAATGCGTTGATCTCGACGGCGAGAATCGCCGCGGCCCGGCGCAGGCGCTCGGCCGCCGCCGACCAGGCCGGGAGGCCCTCGGCATCGGAGCGGAGCCGGCCGATCGCCTCGCCAATGACCGCAAAGCCGCCCCGCTCGGTCATGTCGGCGATGCGGCCGACCTTCTTCTTGTCGACGCGACGGGCGCGGACCGCAGCCACGGCGCGCATCTCGCGCAGGCCGGCAAGCTTCGTGTCGCCGACCCCGCCGTGAAGGCCGAGGCCGATCAGGCCGTCGAGGTAGGTGCAGATCGTCCGCGGATGCTCGCCCCGACCGACCAACGCTTCGAACAGCGAGCAGGCCATGAACCGCGACCAGTCTGGTTCGACGTCGGGCGGCAGGATCGCCGCGAGTCGGTTGACGGAATCGACATAGCGCCGGCGACTTGTCTCCTTGATCGGCGCGGCGAGCAGGCGTGGATAGAGCAGCGCCCACTCGATCGGCCATGACGTGGGCGCCACCGATGGCAGCGGCGCCCGGCCGCGGCGTCGCGGGGTGCCCGATTTCGGCCGCTTCGCGTACCACGCCTTCCGGGCCTCGCGACCGGCGGCGAGGCATACTTCGGAAGCATGGACCTGGAGCGTTCGCAGCAGCGTTGCGAGTGTTGCCTCCGATGCCGCCGCGGCGTCGAAGCTCGCCCGGCTCGGGGCGGCGACAGGTTCGCCACGTTGCGCCAGGATGGCGAAGAACCGGCCGACGACCGCAGCGGCGCCGGGCTCGAGCTGGTCCGCCGCGAGCATCCGGGCCCGGATGCTCGCGGGCACGGCAGCGAGGTGCTGTTCCATGGCCGCCTTCTTCATTGCTGGCGGTTCCTTTTCTTCATCACCTGCATGAGATCGGGGTGGCTTGCGAGCAGCGCCTTGCGCACCTCGGCCGCCGCCCGGGCGCCGTCTTCGTGGCCGTAGTGCCTGCGGACGGTCTCCTCGGTGTCCGCGAGAACGGACGCAGCGAGAGCGTAGTTGCCGGGGTGCATCGCCAGGATGAGCGTCGCGACGGCATGTCGGGCCCGGTGGGGTGACAGCGCCAACCCGATCCGGCCCGCGCCATCATCCCAGAGCGCATCGAGCGTCGATGGCGCGACGCAGCCCCGCGGCAGGACGACATCGTCCTTGAGCAGGCGCGGCATGGCCTTCCCCGGGAGCAGGTACGGGCTCCCGGCAATGCCGTGCAGCTCCATGTAACGCGGGCGCAGATCCTTGACCCATCGCCAGACGATGGCGGCATCCTCATCGTAGATGCTGACCTTGACTGTCCGATTGTTCTTGATCTCCCCGACCGGGAAGGTGATCTCGGCGTGCCGCTCATCCTTGATCCAGATCAGCCGATAGAGAGCGCCGGCCACGGCCGAGACCCGGGCTTTGATCAGGTTGCAGGTGCGGACCGGGCGCGACATCTGCATCGACCAGAGCACCGCGGCGGCGTAGAGGCGCAGGGCCGACAGCTCGTGCTCTTTGGACCTGGCTTCGCGCCCTTCGAGGAGCAGCTTCTCGGCGAGCGCGGCGAGGCGGGCCGGCGCATTGACGAAGCCGGCGGCCAGATGCGGCGCCCGCAGAAGTTCCGAGCAGAACAGCTTCGCGTCCTCTTCGAGGCCGTCCTTTCCGGGCGCGCGCACGACACTCGCGCGCGACGCCGCCAGAAGCTTGATATCCTCGGCCAGTTCCTGGTCCCGGAGGCCGTAGAGCGCCACGGTATGCAGGGCGGTGATCCGGTTGTGTCCGGTCTGGGACCGATCGGCATCCTTCAGACGGAGGGACGCCTTGGAGCGCGCCACGTGGTCGTCGAGCGCTTCTTCGATCGCCCGCACCGATAGGATGGGCCTGACATCTGCGAGTGTCCTCGGGTCGAGGCCACGATCGAGTTGGCCGCGAAGCACCCATGCAATAGCGTCGCGGTACCCGGCATGCGCGGCAGCGCGGTTGCCCATTTCGCGCGACCTCATCGACTCGAACTCCGCGAGGACGAGCGCCCGGTCCTCACCGGCGGCGATCCGTCGCCTTGCCTCGGCGGCCTGCGCCTCCGGCGTCTCGGTCGTTCGCTCGAGCAGTTCCGCGACCGAGGCCCTGAAGGCCGGCGGCAGCGTGTTCCAGACGATGCGCCGCGCCCGATCGGCGGTCGCCGGCTGCTGCAGGGGCGCTGCCGGCAGCATACCGGTGATCGCAGGGTGCTGATCGGCGACGTCGATCAGCTTGTTGATGCGGGCGATCGCTTTCCTCAGCGACTTTCGCTTGGTCGCTTGGAGATCGCGGTTGATCCGGTCGATCTCGGCCTGATCGAGCGCGGCGGGGCCGCAGGCGGCGCGGGCGCGGAACAGCGTCAGCGACCGCGAGGCGCCCTTGGTCCACGGCGCACCGTCGTCGACGAATCCTTCGAGCTCGGCGACGTAGTCGATCAGCGGATCCCACAGTGCCCGGGTCGAGCCCGTGGAAGCCGCGGTCGGCGCCGTCGTGCTGGCGAGGAACTGCTGCAGCAGCGACCGGACCCGCGCATTGCCGCGGCGGCGGGCCACGTGGAGATCGCCGGATTTCGAAACGACGGCGTATCCCGACGGGGCGACGACATGCTCGAAGTGCTTCAGGCAAGCCGGGATCAACCCGAGGTCGTCGTCGTGCATGCCGAGGCGCGCCGGGATCTTCTTGATCTCGTAGATGGCATCGCGGCTCGCGCCGTTCGCAGTAGCCCAAATCGCGACATCATGCAGGGTGGACATCTTCACTCTTCCCTTCTCTGGTCCCGGCCTCGCCGGGCGTCCTCCCCCAGAGGGACGCCCGGGAGGCC
>CAZEGY010000235.1:0-5922 GCA_964511815.1 uncultured Rhodovulum sp. | reverse complement strand
GCCGGCGCGTCACAGCCCGGCGCGCTTCAGCGCCTCGAGGAACTGCGCGGTGTCCTCGTGGTGCAGGTCGGGGATCATCGTCGTCCAGGTCTCCGCGGAGAAGTCCGGACGCGACCGGCGCACCGACTGCGCCACCTCGCGCGCCGGCCCCTCCTGCCCGGCGAGCACGAGGCCCGCGACCAGCGTCAGGTCGGCGATCTGCCAGCGGCGCATGCCGCGCACCGTGCGGATCACCTCGTCGTACTGTCCGGCCTTGAGGTACGCGCCCGAGAGGTCCTTCTTGTAGATGTCCGACATCTGCGGGTTGAGGCGGATCGCCCGCTGGAACAAGGGAATCGCCTCGTTCGGCGAGCCGCTGTGCTGCAGGGCGTCGGCGTACTCGGCGAGGATGTCGGCGTCGCTCGGGTTGAGCTCCATCGCCCGGGTGTAGGCCGCGAGCGAGCGGTCGTGGAGGCGGCTGTAGAGCGCGACCCAGCCGAGGGCGGCGTTGGCGCCGGCGTCGTTGGTGTCGGCCTCGACCGCCTGCAGCGCGAAGTCGTCGGCGCGGACGAGCGCCTCCTCGCGGCGCTGCGTCCAGCGGTACTTCCAGTAGAACCCGTGCGCCCGCGAGATCCCCGACAGCGCCCGGGCATAGCCGTGCTCCCGCGACTCCGCCCGCATGAAGAGGTCGAGTGCGGTGTCGCAGCCGCTGCGGTCGAGGCGGAGCATCTCGTCGAGGCCGCGCAGGCAGAGCTCGTAGGCGTCGAGCGAGTCCGGGTCGCGGGCGCGGACGCGGGCGCGCTCCTGCCGGTCGATCTCGACCATGATGCCCGAGGCGATCTCGGTGACGATCTCCTCCTCGACGTCGAAGATGTCCTCGAAGTCGCGGTTGAACGCCTGGCTCCACAGCACCCGCTCGCTCATCGCGTCGATGAGGTCGAAGGTCAGGCGCATCCGCCGCCGCCCGATCATCAGCGCGCCTTGCGTCACGTAGCGCACCCCGAGCCGCTGGCCGATCTGGCGGGGCGTGAGCTGGAGCGGCGCGAGCGCCGCCGTCGAGGCGTGGGCGATGACGTCGATGCGCCGGAACCGGGTCAGCCGCCCGATCACGTCCATGACGAGAAGGCCCATGTAGCCGGGCGCGTCGGCCTCGGCGACGTGCACGCTGACCGGCATCACCGCGATCGTCGGCGACGGCTCGTGGCCGTCGTCCGCCGCCGGGTCGAGGAGCGGCGCCGGGGGCCCGGGCGTCGCCACGACCGTCACCGTCGGCTGGCCGACGACGAGGGGCGACGGCGCCTGCGACGGCGTCTGCAACGGCGGGGCCGGCGGCGGCACGGCGGCGAGCTTGTCGGCGAAGTAGGCGCGCTGGTCGCGGATCCAGTCCTCGAACTCGGGATCGGCGATGTCGAGCCCGGCGCAGAACTCGGGCGGCGAGCCGGTCAGCCCCCAGTCCTCGGGCGCGGGCGTGAGCGAGACGCGGACGCGCGCCGGGTCGAGGCCGATCCACACGCCCTCGGCGACGAGGCAGCGTCGGGAGTCGCCGAGCGCCTGGCGCAGGCCGCGGAGCTCCTGGCGCAGGCTCGCCCCGCCCTGCTCCGGCCCGCGATCGCTCCACAGCTTGTCCTGGAGGCCGCTCCGCGGCAGCCGGTAGCCGGCCGCGACCCCGAGCAGCGCCAGCATCCCCTGGGCCTTGCGCCCCTTCGGGGTGACGACGGTGCCGTCCCGCCGCACGAGGCGCACGGGTCCGATGAGCCGAAGCTCGAGCTCGAATTCGCCGTTTCCGTTCTCGACCACGGGGGAATGCTTTCCGGCGCGAGAGTGCGGCGCGAAGCTACTCGCTGCCGCGGCCGGCTGCCAGACCCTATCTGTCCCGGATCCGTGCCGCGCCGCCCATATCGCGCGCCGAACGCCGCTCCCTGCGCAAGAAATAGCCGGATCCGGCCGCGACCGTGGTCAGCCGCGCCCGAGCTCCCCGGCGCGGTCCCTGCCGTCGCCGCGCCGCCGCGCGCCGGGACCCGCCTCGCCGTCGTCGACGACGTAGTCGGCGTGCTCCTCGCGGATGCGCGCGAGGATGTCGCCGATGCGCCCGAGGTGGACCCGCATCGCCGCCGCCGCCGCCTCGGCGCCGTCCGAGCGCAGCGCGTCGAGGATGGCGCGGTGGTCGGCGAGCGCGAGCTCGGCGCCGGAGGTGAGGCTGAGCAGGCGCACCCGGTCGGTGTGGGCCTTGTTCTCGCGCACCATCTCCCAGGCGAAGCCGACGCCGGCGAGCACGCCGATCCGCCGGTGGAACTCGTCGTCGAGGGCATGGAAGCGTTCGCGCGCGCCGGCGGCGATCGCCTCGGCCTGCTCGCCGAGGAGGGCGTCGAGCTCGGCGAACTCCGCCGGCCCGAAGCGGTCGGCCGCGACCTTCAGCGTCTCGACCTCGATCGCGGTGCGGAAGAAGCGCGCCTGCATCACCGCGGCCGTCGAGATCCGCGTGACCGTCGTCGCCCGCTGCGGCCGGACCCGGAGCAGCCCGAGCTTCGACAGCCGCCAGAAGGCGTCCCGCACCGGCTGGCGCGACACCCCCATCGTTCGCGCCACCTCGGCCTCCGACAGCCGCGCGCCGGGGGGCAGCTCCACCGTCACCACCTGCCGGTAGAGCGTCTCGAAGATCTGGTCCGAGACGCTCGGCGGACGGCCCGGAGCGCCGGGGAAGGAGGGCTGGGGGATGATCTGCATGATCCCTGCTTGACCGAACTTGCAGACTAACATACTAGATTCGCGAGAGCCCGCAACCGCCCATCCCGACGAGGCGGACAGGGGCCCCGACAGGGAGGACGGATGGCGCTCTTGGATCCCGACAGGCTGTTCCCGGTCGAGCCCGGCGCGCGCGCCCTCGCCCGGACCCTCCATGCCGAGGTCCGCGACCTCCCGATCATCAGCCCCCACGGCCACACCGACCCGCGCTGGTACGCCGAGAACCAGCCGTTCCCCGACCCCGCGGCGCTCTTCGTCATCCCCGACCACTACGTCTTCCGCATGCTCTGCTCGCAGGGCGTGCCTCTGGCCTCTCTCGGCGTCCCCCGCGTCGACGGCGGCGCGGTCGAGACCGACCCCCGCGCAATCTGGCGGCGCTTCGCCGAGAACTACCACCTCCTCCGCGGCACGCCCTCGCGGATGTGGCTCGACTACACCTTCGAAAACGTCTTCGGCCTCGCGACGCGCCTCTCCGCCGCCACCGCCGACAGCGCCTACGACCACGTCGCCGAGCGCCTCGCCCTCCCCGAGTACCGCCCCCGCGCCCTCTTCGAGCGCTTCGCCATCGAGGCGATCGCCACGACCGAGAGCGCCCTCGACGACCTGCGCTGGCACGCGATGATCCGCGCCTCCGGCTGGCCCGGCAAGGTCGTCACCGCCTACCGCCCCGACGCCATCGTCGACCCCGACTTCGAGGGCTTCGCGCAGAACCTCGACGCCCTCGGCGCCCTCACCGGCTGCGACACCGGCACCTTCGCCGGCTACCTCGACGCCCACCGCGCCCGCCGCGCCTTCTTCATCGAGAAGGGCGGCGCCACCTCCTCCGACCACGGCCACCCCACCGCCCGCACCGAAAACCTCGCGCCGGCCGAGGCCGCCGCCCTCTTCGACCGCGTCCGCGCCGGCAAGGCCGACGCCGACGACAAGGACGCCTTCCGCGGCCAGATGCTGACCGAGATGGCGAAGATGAGCCTCGACGACGGCCTCGTCCTCCAGATCCACGCCGGCTCCTGGCGCAACCACTCGGCGGAAGTCTACCGCACCTTCGGCCGCGACAAGGGCTTCGACATCCCGACCCGCACCGACTTCGTGCGCGCGCTGAAGCCCCTCCTCGACGCCGTCGGCATGCGCCCCGACCTGACGGTCATCCTCTTCATGCTCGACGAGACCACCCTCTCGCGCGAGCTCGCCCCCCTCGCCGGCGCCTACCCCGCCCTCCGCCTCGGCCCCGCCTGGTGGTTCCACGACAGCCCCGAGGGCATGCGCCGCTTCCGCGAGCTCACGACCGAGACCGCGGGCTTCTACAACACCGTCGGCTTCAACGACGACACCCGCGCCTTCTGTTCGATCCCCGCCCGCCACGACATGGCCCGGCGCGTGGATTGCGCCTACCTCGCGACCCTCGTCGCCACCGGGCGGCTCGGCGAAGACGAGGCCCACGAGGTCGCACCCGACCTCGCCTACCGGCTGGCCAAAAGCGCCTACCGGCTCTGACCACAGGGAGAGAAGCAATGAAGACGACAACCACCCTCGCCGTGCTCCTCGCAGCGACGGCGCTCGCCGGCGGCGCCTTCGCCTGCGAGACGACGCTGCGCTCGTCCGACACCCACCCCGACGGCTACCCGACCGTCGCGGCGGTGGTCGAGATGGGCCGCCTGCTCGAGGAGAAGACCGACGGCCGCCTCTGCGTCGAGGTCTTCCACTCCGCCCAGCTCGGCGAGGAGAAGGACACCATCGAGCAGACCCGCTTCGGCGTGATCGACCTCAACCGCATCTCGATGGCGCCCTTCAACGGCCTCATCCCCGAGACCGCGATCATGTCGCTGCCCTACCTCTTCCGCTCGACCGAGCACATGCACAACGTCCTCGACGGCGAGATCGGCCAGCAGGTCCTCGATGCCTTCACCGCCCACGACCTCGTCGCGCTCGCCTACTACGACCCCGGCGCCCGTTCGTTCTACAACAACGAGAGGCCGGTGACCTCGATCGACGACCTCAAGGGCATGAAGTTCCGCGTCATCCAGTCCGACGTCTTCGTCGACATGGTCGCCGCCCTCGGCGCCAACGCCGTGCCGATGCCCTACGGCGAGGTCTACTCGGCGATCGAGACCGGGGTCATCGAAGGCGCCGAGAACAACTGGCCGTCCTACGAGTCCTCGGGCCACTACGAGGTGGCGAAGTACTACACCCTCGACGAGCACACGATGGTCCCCGAGGTGCTGGTGATGTCCAAGGCCTCCTGGGACAAGCTCACCCCCGAGGACCAGGAAGCCGTCCGCGCCGCGGCGGCGGAGTCGGTCCCCTTCAACCGCGAGGCCTGGGCCGCGCGCGAGAAGGAGTCCGAGGAGAAGGTGCTCGCCGCCGGCGTCGAGGTCGTCCGCGACATCGACAAGGCCCCGTTCGTCGCCGCCATGGGCCCGGTCTACGAGAAGTACGCCAACACGCCCGAGCTCAAGCAGCTCGTCGAGTCCATCCAGGCCGTCGAGTGACCTGACGCGATCGCGGAGGGCCGGCGCCCCGGCCCTCCGTCCGACGGGGGAGAGAACCATGCAGCAACGTCTCGCCGGCTTCGCGCGCGTGCTCGGCGCGCTTTCGACACTCGCGCTCTGGATATCCGCGATCGGCATGATCGCCATGACCGCGATGGTCGCGTGGCAGGTCTTCGCCCGCTACGTCCTCAACGCGAGCCCGAGCTGGACCGAACCGGCGTCGGTCATGGTGATGAGCTGGTTCATCTTCCTCGGCGCCGCCGTCGGCGTCCGCGAGAACTTCCACATGGGCTTCGACGTCCTCGTCCACTTCCTCCCCGCGAGCACCGCCCCGTGGATGCGCGCGATCTCCGACCTCGCCGTGCTCGTCTTCGGCGTCGGCATGGTGGTCTACGGCCTCCAGCTCACCATCGACACCTGGACGGCGACCCTCCCCGTCCTCCACCTCCCCGGCGGCTTCACCTACATGCCGATCGTCGCGGGCGGCGTGCTGATGGCGCTCTTCGCCCTCGAGCGCCTCGTCCTCCGCGCCGCCGGTGTCACCGTCGACCACGACCCCAACGCCGACGACGTCATGCTGAGCGAGGCCTGAGCCCATGGCCCTTACCGTCCTCTTCGGCGTCTTCACCGTGCTGATGCTCGTCGGCACGCCGATCGCCTTCTGCCTCGGCATCTCGTCGTTCGCGACCGTGGCCTACCTCGGGCTGCCGCC
>CAZEGY010000234.1:0-5929 GCA_964511815.1 uncultured Rhodovulum sp. | reverse complement strand
CGATGTTGGCGAACTTCTTGAAGAGGACGGCCTTGCCCTCCATCACCGGCTTCGACGCCAGCGCCCCGATGTTGCCGAGCCCGAGCACCGCCGAGCCGTTCGTCACCACCGCGACGAGGTTCCCCCGCGCCGTGTAGCGCGCCGCCGTCACCGGGTCGGCCTTGATCTCGAGGCAGGCCTCGGCGACGCCGGGCGAGTAGGCGCGCGACAGGTCGCGCTGGTTCGCCATCGGCTTGGTCGCCCGGATCTCGAGCTTCCCGGGCTTCGGGAACTCGTGGTAGTCGAGCGCCGCCTGCCGGGCGTTCTCGCTAGTGCTGTCGGTCATCGTGCGCTTCCTCTCGCGGGCCCTCATCGGACCGTCTCCTTCCACCCCGGAGGGTGCCGGTCAAGCGAGGCGGTCTCCAGCCGACACGGCGGCGGCCGCCCCGCCCCCTTGTACCGCCCTCCCGGGAAACGATCCCACCTCCCGGCCGCAGGCTTTGCCTGAAGGTCCTTCAGGCAAAGCCGCACGGTCTCCTATGCCTCGCCTATGCCTCGGCCGAGCGCCGCACCCGGATGAGCCCGAGGATCTCGCGCGCCGCCTCGGGGATGTTGGTTCCCGGCCCGAAAATCGCCGCCACGCCCGCATCCTTCAGGAAGGCGTAGTCCTGCTGCGGGATGACGCCGCCGCAGATCACGAGGATCTCCCCCGCCCCCTGCGCCTTCAGTGCCTCGATGAGCTTCGGCGCCAGCGTCTTGTGGCCCGCCGCCTGCGACGAGATGCCGACGACGTGGACGTCGTTGTCGACCGCGTCCTGCGCCGCCTCCTCCGGCGTCTGGAACAAGGGCCCGACGTCGACGTCGAAGCCGATGTCGGCGAAGGCCGTGGCGATCACCTTCGCCCCGCGATCGTGCCCGTCCTGCCCCATCTTGACGACGAGCATCCGCGGCCGCCGCCCCTCCTCCTCGGCGAACGTCTCGACGTCCGCCTGGATCGCGGCGAAGCCCGCGTCGCCCTCGTAGGCCGCGCCGTAGACGCCCGCGAGCGTCTTGACCTCGGCGC
The DNA here is from genome assembly GCA_964511815.1 of uncultured Rhodovulum sp. GTDB lineage: Bacteria > Pseudomonadota > Alphaproteobacteria > Rhodobacterales > Rhodobacteraceae > Amaricoccus. The sequence continues at coordinate 4,887 of CAZEGY010000234.1, read as the reverse complement.
GGTGCCGCCCGAACACCTTCTCCATCGCGTCCGAAATCTCCCCGACGCTCGCCCGCGCCCGCGCCGCCTCGACGGCCGCCGCCAGCAGGTTGCCCCCCTCGCGCGCCGCCGCCTCGACGCCCGCGATCGCCGCCGCCCATGCCTCGGGATCGCGCGTCCCCCGGATGCGCTCGAGCCGCGCCACCTGCGCCTCGCGCACCGTGACGTTGTCGACGTCGCGGATGTCGAGGGGCTCCTGCTCGGCGAGGCGGTACTTGTTGACCCCGACGATCACCTCCTCGCCGCGGTCGACCGCCGCCTGCCGCCGCGCCGCGCTCTCCTCGATGCGGAGCTTCGGCATCCCCGAGATCACCGCCTTGGTCATGCCCCCGAGGCTCTCCACCTCCTCGATCAGCGCCCACGCCTCCCTGGCGAGCTCCGCCGTCAGGCTCTCGACGTAGTACGACCCCGCAAGCGGGTCGGCGACGTGGGTGATCCCCGTCTCCTCCTGGAGGATGAGCTGGGTGTTCCGCGCGATCCGAGCCGAGAATTCCGTCGGCAGCGCAATGGCTTCGTCGAGCGCGTTGGTATGCAGGCTCTGCGTCCCCCCGAGCGCCGCCGCCATCGCCTCGTAGGCCGTGCGCACGACGTTGTTGTACGGGTCCTGCTCCTGGAGGCTGACGCCGCTCGTCTGGCAGTGGGTGCGTAGCATCAGGCTCGCCGGCTTCTTCGCCCCGGCCTCGGTCATGATCCGGTGCCAGAGCAGCCGCGCGGCGCGGAGCTTCGCGACCTCCATGAAGAAGTTCATGCCGATCGCGAAGAAGAAGCTCAGACGCCCGGCGAAAGCGTCGACATCCATCCCCGCCGCGACCGCCGCCCGCACGTACTCCCGCCCGTCGGCGAGGGTGAAGCCGAGCTCCTGCACGAGGTTCGCCCCCGCCTCCTGCATGTGGTAGCCCGAGATCGAGATCGAGTTGAACTTCGGCATCTCGGCGGCCGTATAGGCGATGATGTCGGAGACGATGCGCATCGACGGCTCGGGCGGATACACGTAGGTGTTCCGCACCATGAACTCCTTGAGGATGTCGTTCTGGATCGTCCCCGAAAGCGCGGCCCGCGCCACCCCCTGCTCCTCGCCGGCGACGATGAAGTTGGCGAGGATCGGGATCACCGCGCCGTTCATCGTCATCGAGACCGAGACCTTCTCGAGCGGGATGCCGTCGAAGAGCACCTTCATGTCCTCGACCGAGTCGATCGCCACCCCGGCCTTGCCGACATCGCCGACGACCCGCGGGTGGTCGCTGTCGTAGCCGCGGTGCGTCGCGAGGTCGAAGGCGACCGACACCCCCTGCTGCCCCGCCGCCAGCGCCTTGCGGTAGAAGGCGTTCGACTCCTCGGCGGTCGAGAAACCGGCGTACTGGCGGATCGTCCACGGCCGCCCAGCGTACATCGTCGCCCGCGGCCCGCGGGTGTAGGGCGGCAGCCCCGGCAGGGTGCCGAGGTGGTCGAGCCCGGCGAGGTCGCGCTCGCTGTAGAGCGGCCGCACGGTGATTCCCTCCGGCGTCTCCCAGTCGAGACTCCCGACCGGCCTCCCCTTCAATTCCCGCTCGGCCAGCGCCTTCCAGGCGTCGAGCCCCGCATCATTGACCTCAGCCATCGCTTTTCCCTCTCGTATCCCGCGCCCGGCTCCTTAAATCTCTGAGCAAGGGAGGATCTTCATGACTCGCATCGGCACGACGCTTGCCGGCCTCGTTTTCGCGACCGCGGTGATGGCGGCAGCGGACGCGCCGGATCTCGACGACCTCAGGTGGGTCGCCCGGCCGCTCGTCGTCTTCGCCGACACGCCCGAGGACCCGAAGTTCATCCAGCAGATGGCCTTCTTCGAGGTCGACCCCAAGACCCTCGAGGACCGCCTCGTCGTCGTCCTCACCGACACCGATCCCAAGGCGAACGGCCCGCTCCGTCAGCGCCTGCGCCCGCGCGGCTTCGGCCTCGTCCTCATCGACACCGACGGCCACGTCGCCCACCGCCGCCCGCTGCCGGTGACGGTGCGGGAGCTGTCGAACATGATCGACCGCATGCCCTCGCGCCGCGAGGAGACCGGCTCCCACCGTCCCTGAACCACCAACCCGCCCTGAACGACCGACCCCAAGGAGAAGACGATGCGTGTCCTGCCCCTCGCCCTCGCCGCGACCTTTCTCGCCCTGCCCGCGGCGGCCCAGCGGCTGCCGCCCGCCAACGCCCTGCCGCTCAGCCAGGTGATCGCCGCGGTCGAGAAGAGCCAGCCGGTCCGCGTCTTCACCGAGGTCGAGTGGGACGACGACGGCTACTGGGACGTCGAGTTCGTCGCCACCGACAACCGCCGCACCAGCGTCCGCATCGACCCGTTCACCGCCGAGCCGCTGACGCGCCGCCGCTGACCCGACCCGCCGGGGCGAAGGGCCGCTCACGCCTTCGCCTCGGCGAGGAGCGCCCGGGCCTCGTCGAGCGTGTCGAAGAGCCCGAGGCGCAGCCAGAAGCCGGCGAGCGCCGCGCGCGTGTCGTCGCCGATCCGCCGCAGCACCCGGCGGTGCAGCCCCATCAGCGGCAGGTCGGGCGCGGCCGCGAGCATCGCCTGCACCGCCGCGTCGCCGCCCTTGGCGTAGACCGTCGCCGAATCGGGCAGCCCCTCGGCGAAGCGGTCCCACCACAGCCCGAGGCCGCGGTCGATCGCCGCGAACATCAGCATGAACTCGGTCGCCCGCCCCTTGTAGAGCGAGAAGAAGGTCTCGAGCGGCCCGAGCCGGTCCTCGATCACCTCGACCCCCTCGCGCATCAGCGCGGTCTCGAAGACCACCGGCGTCGTCGTCGGCGGCGCCTCCGCCGGCGCGGCGACCCCGAGCCCGAGCTTGCGGAACGAGGCCTCGATCCACCCGCGCTGGAGGGTCTCGACCCGGACCCGCCGCGTCCGCGCCCGGCCGTCCGCCGCGACGAAGGTCGACAGCCCGACCGGCGTCACGAAGAAGTTCTTGGCGTCGAGGATCAGCACGTAGGGCGCGCGCGCCGCATTGACGACGAGAAGCTTCTGCGCCTGCTGCATCGACCAGCCGGGATTGCCGCGCCAGCCGCTCGCCAGCCGGTCGCGCCGCGGCAGCCGGCGCATGATCGGCCCGCGTCCGTGGCGGACGTACCAGAGCTCGGCGCGGCGGAGCGGCCCCGGCCGGCGGCGGACCCCGAGCGCATCGGGCCGCACCACCTCGAGGCGCGCGGCGAACCGCCCGTAGAGCGGCCGGAGCGCCTCGACGGCGGCCGCGGTCGCGTTCTCGTGGACGTCGTTGACGACGACGAGGATGCGCTCGACGGCGTCGGGGTCGAGGAACCGGGCGATCGAGCGCGCCTGGAGGGCGAGGAGCGGCAGCTCCTCGCCGAAGACCACGGTCACGACGTCGATCCGGTCCCCGTCCATTTCCGTCCTACTCGAACTCGAGGATGACGGCGTCGACGGCGAGGCTGTCGCCGGGCTTGGCGTGGACCTTCGCGACCCGCGCCCGCCGCTCGGCCCGGAGCACGTTCTCCATCTTCATCGCCTCGACCATGGCGAGGGCCTGGCCGTCGAAGACCTCGTCGCCCTCGGCCACGTCGATGCGCACCACGAGCCCGGGCATCGGGCAGAGGAGCATCTTCGAGGTGTCGGGCGGCAGCTTCTCGGGCATGAGTGCCGCGAGCTCCGCGAGCCGGGGCGAGAGCACGCTGACCGACAGGTCCGCCCCCCGCACCCGCGCCCGGAACCCGCCCGGGAGCCGTCCGACCTTGAGGACGAGGAGCTCGCCGTCGACCTCGAGCCGCGCCAGCGACCGCCCCGGATTCCACTCCGAGGCGACGCGCACCTTCTGCCCGTCGGCGAAGGCGACGGTGGCGCCGGTGCGGTCGGCGTCGATCGTCACCGGGAACGACTCCTTCTGGAGCGTCACCACCCAGTCGGCCCCGACCCGGCGTTCGTGATTGTCCATCCGCCCGGAGATCCGCGCCCGCCGGATCTCGGCGACCCGGTGCATCGCCGCCGCCGCCGCCGCGACCCGGCGGAGCATCGGCGCGTCGAGGGTGACGCCCTGGAAGCCCTCGGGATACTCCTCGGCGATGAAGGCCGTGGTGATCGCCCCCTCGACGAAGCGCGGATGGTCCATGACCGCCGACAGGAACGGCAGGTTGTGCCCGATGCCCTCGACCTCGAACGAGTCGAGCGCCGTCCGCATCGCCGCGATCGCCCCGGCGCGATCCGGCGCCCAGGTGCAGAGCTTGGCGATCATCGGGTCGTAGTACATCGAGATCTCGCCGCCCTCGAAGACCCCGGTGTCGTTCCTGACCGCGACGCCCGCGCTCTTGCGCTCCTCCGGCGGCCGGTAGCGCGTCAGCCGCCCGATCGAGGGCAGGAAGTTGCGATAGGGGTCCTCGGCATAGAGCCGGCTCTCGATCGCCCAGCCGTCGAGCTTCACCTCCTCCTGCCCGAAGGCGAGCTTCTCGCCCGCCGCCACCCGGATCATCTGCTCGACGAGATCGATGCCGGTGACGAGCTCGGTCACCGGATGCTCGACCTGGAGCCGGGTGTTCATCTCGAGGAAGTAGAAGTTGCGGCTGCCGTCGACGATGAACTCGACCGTCCCCGCCGAGCAGTAGTCGACCGCCTTCGCCAGCGCCACCGCCTGCTCGCCCATCGCCTTGCGCGTGGCGGCGTCGAGGAACGGCGACGGCGCCTCCTCGATCACCTTCTGGTTCCGCCGCTGGATCGAGCACTCGCGCTCGTTGAGATAGAGGCAGTTCCCGTGCTGGTCGCCGAGCACCTGGATCTCGATGTGCCGCGGCTGGGTCACGAACTTCTCGATGAAGATCCGGTCGTCCCCGAAGCTCGACGCCGCCTCCGACTTCGACCGC
>CAZEGY010000233.1:0-5943 GCA_964511815.1 uncultured Rhodovulum sp. | reverse complement strand
GCACCCCGAACCCCTCCGCCGCGCGCAGGATCTCGCTCCGCCGGTCGAGGAAGGCCATGACCCCCTCGAACCCGCCGAAGTCCTTCCCGCTCGCCATCCAGAGGAAATCCTCGTCGGTGAGCTCGCGAGCCTCGCCGTCCTCGTCAGTTATCGGTGGGCGCGGGATGATTGCCATGTTTCCTTCTCTCACGCAGATTGGCTTTCCTCAACGAAATGATGCGCCGGCGGCCGTTTCTCAAGGTGAAGACGCAGACGTGCAGGCGCCCGTCGAGCGCCCCGGTCAGCCTCCAGCGCGGTTCGCCGTAGTCCCTCCGCAGGTCGGGCTCGATCAGGCCCGCGTCCCAGTCGAGCCCCGCCGCCGCCGCGAGCGGCAGGCCGTGCTTGCGGCGGTTCTCCGCGTCCTTCGCCCCGTCCCATTCCACATCCATGCCGCCGACGCTGGCCCCCGCCGCGTCAAGGCCGCGTAAACCCGGAGGCATCGCCATGAAGATGGAGAAGCTCGTCGTCGTCGGCGCCGGCATGGCCTCGGGCCGCGCCCTCGAGCACCTGTTCGAGGCCGACCCCGACCGCTACGCGGTCACGCTCTTCAACGCCGAGCCGCGCGGCAACTACAACCGCCTGATGCTCTCGCCCGTCCTCTCCGGCGAGAAGACCTACGACGACATCGTCACCCACGACGACGACTGGTACGCCGCCAACGGCGTCGACACCCGCTTCGGCGAGGCGGTGACGCGGATCGACCGCGCCCGCCGCGTCGTCGTCTCGAAGTCGGGCGAGACCCCCTACGACCGGCTGCTGATCGCCACCGGCTCCTTCCCCTTCATCCTGCCGCTGCCCGGCAAGGATCTCGAGGGCGTCATCGCCTTCCGCGACATCGACGACGTCGCCAAGATGCTCGAGACCGCCGCCCTCGCCGGCAGCAAGGCGGTCGTCATCGGCGGCGGCCTCCTCGGGCTCGAGGCCGCCGCCGGCCTGCGCCTCCGCGGCATGGAGGTCGTCGTCCTCCACGTCATGGGCCACCTGATGGAGCGCCAGCTCGACCCCTCCGCCGGCTACCTGCTGGAGAAGGATCTCGAGCGCCGCGGCATCCGGGTCCACTGCAAGGCGCAGACCAAGGCGATCCTCGGCCAGAACCGCGTCGACGCGGTCCTCCTCGAGGACGGCACCATCTACGACGCCGACATCGTGGTGATGGCCGTCGGCATCCGCCCCGAGACCCGCCTCGCCCGCGACGCGGGCATCGAGATCGCCCGCGGCATCGTCGTCGACGACCAGATGCGCACCTCCGACCCGTCGATCCTCGCGATCGGCGAGTGCGCCGAGCACGACGACATGCTCTACGGCCTCGTCGCGCCGCTCTACGACCAGGCGAAGGTGGTGGCGCAGACCCTCCTCGACGAGGACGCCGCCTTCGCGCCGGTCGAGCTCTCGACCAAGCTCAAGGTCACCGGCTGCGACCTGTTCTCCGCCGGCGACTTCGCCGAGGGGGACGGCCGCGAGGAGATCGTCTTCCGCGACGCCAGCCGCGGCGTCTACAAGCGCCTCGTCCTCGAGAACGACGTGCTGATCGGCGCCGTCCTCTACGGCGACACCGCCGACGGCGCGTGGTTCTTCGGCAAGATCAGGTCGCGCGAGAACGTCGCCGCCGAGCGCGACACGCTGATCTTCGGCCCCGCCTACGCCGGGGGGACCGCGCTGGACCCTATGGCGGCCGTTGCAGCCTTGCCGGATGAGGCAGAGATCTGCGGATGCAACGGCGTGTGCAAGGGCAAGATCGTATCGGCGATCACCGCGGGCGGCCTGACCAGCCTCGACGAGGTGCGCGCCGCCACCAGGGCGTCGTCCTCCTGCGGCCAGTGTACCGGCCTCGTCGAGCAGGTGCTGGCGGCGACGCTCGGCGATGCCTTCGTGATGCCGACAGCCAAGCCGATGTGCAGATGCACCGACCTCACCCACGAGGACGTCCGCCGGCTCATCAAGGCGCAGGCGCTGAAGTCGATGCCGGCGGTCTGGCAGGAGCTCGGCTGGCGCACCTCCTGCGGCTGCCCCTCCTGCCGCCCGGCGCTCAACTTCTACCTGCTCGCCGACTGGCCCGACGACTACACCGACGACGCGCAGAGCCGCTTCATCAACGAGCGCGCCCACGCCAACATCCAGAAGGACGGCACCTTCTCGGTCGTCCCGCGCATGTGGGGCGGGGTGACGACGCCGCAGGAGCTCCGCGCCATCGCCGATGCTGCCGAGAAGTACGACGTGCCGCTGGTCAAGGTGACCGGCGGCCAGCGCCTCGACCTCCTCGGCGTCAGGAAGGCGGACCTGCCGGCGATGTGGGCGGACCTGAATGCCGCCGGCCTCGTCTCCGGCCACGCCTACACCAAGGGCCTGCGCACGGTGAAGACCTGCGTCGGCACCGACTTCTGCCGCTTCGGCACCCAGGATTCGACCGGCCTCGGCGTCCGCCTCGAAAAGCGCCTCTGGGGCTCGTGGACACCGCACAAGGTCAAGATGGCGGTTTCCGGCTGCCCGCGGAACTGTGCCGAGGCGACCTGCAAGGACGTCGGCGTCGTCTGCACCGACGCCGGCTTCAACATCGGCGTCGGCGGCGCCGCCGGCCTCGACCTCAAGGCGACCGAGCCGCTGGCCACCGCGCGGACCGAGGACGAGGCGACGGAGATCGTCGTCGCCTTCGTCCAGCTCTACCGCGAGCACGCCAGGTATCTCGACCGCCCCTACCGGTGGATCGAGAAAGTCGGCCTCGACTGGGTCAGGGCGCAGGTGGTCGAGGACGCGGCCAACCGGGCGGCGCTGGTGGCGCGCTTCGACCACAGCCAGACGATCTACCAGCGCGACCCGTGGGCCGACCGCACCGAAGGCGCCGGAACGCGCGAGTTCACCGCCCTCGCCGACCTGACCCTGCGCGCGGCCGAGTAGCCCGTCGGCGACGGTTTCCGAAGGGTTAACGGCGGAGACGAAATTGAACGAAATCAATCATCTAACCCTCTGCGCACGCGTGCGCAGCCGTGCTCCGGAGATGCCGCGATGAACGCTCTCACCGCCGACTGGCTCGACATCGGCGCCCTGACCGACATCCCCGCCCGCGGCGGCCGCGTGGTCAAGACCCCCCGCGGCTGCATCGCGATCTTCCGCGCCTTCGACGACACCGTCTTCGCCCTCGACGACCGCTGCCCGCACAAGGGCGGCCCGCTCTCCGACGGCATCGTCCACGGCCACGCGGTCACCTGCCCCCTCCACGGCCTCGTCATCTCCCTCGCCTCCGGCGCCGCCGCCAACCCCGAGGAGGGCAGGGTGCGCACCCACCCGGTCCGCGTCGAGGCCGGTCGCCTCCTCCTCTCCGCCGACGTCCTCCGCCCATGACCGCGCCCGTCCGCACCACCTGCCCCTATTGCGGCGTCGGCTGCGGCGTCCTCGCCACCCCCGACGGCCGCGGCGGCGTCGCCATCGCCGGCGACCCCGACCACCCGGCGAACTTCGGCCGGCTCTGCTCCAAGGGCGCCGCCCTCGGCCAGACCGTCTCCCTCGACGGCCGGCTTCTGACGCCCCGCATCCACGGGCGCGACGCGGGCTGGGACGAGGCCCTCGACCTCGTCGCCGGCGCGATCCGCGCCACCACCCCCGAGCGCGTCGCGATCTACGGCTCGGGCCAGCTCCTCACCGAGGACTACTACGTCGCCAACAAGCTGATGAAGGGCTTCATCGGCGCCGCCAACATCGACACCAACTCCCGCCTGTGCATGGCCTCCGCCGTCGCCGGCCACCGCCGCGCCTTCGGGGCCGACACCGTTCCCGGCACCTACGAGGATCTCGAGCAGGCCGACCTCGTCGTCCTCGTCGGCTCCAACCTCGCCTGGTGCCATCCCGTCCTCTACCAGCGCCTCGCCGCCGCCAAGGCCGCCCGCCCGTCGCTCGAGGTCGTCACCGTCGACCCCCGCCGCACCGCCACGACCGACCTCGCCGACCTCCACCTCGGCATCGCGCCCGACAGCGACGTCGCCCTCTTCAACGCGCTCCTCGCCGGCATCGCCCGCCGCGGCGCCACCGACCCGGCCTATCTCGCCCACGTCACCGGCTTCGACGCCGCGCTCGCCGCGGCACACGCCAGCGACCCCGCCGCCACCGGCCTCGCGCCTGCCGACCTCGCCGCCTTCCTCGACCTGTGGATCGGCACCGAAAAGGTCGTCACCGTCTTCTCCCAGGGCGTGAACCAGTCCGCCGCCGGCACCGACAAGGTCAACGCCATCATCAACGCCCACCTCGCCACCGGCCGCATCGGCCGGCCGGGCATGGGGCCGTTCAGCGTCACCGGCCAGCCGAACGCGATGGGCGGCCGCGAGGTCGGCGGCCTCTCGAACATGCTCGCCGCGCACCTCGAGCTCGACAACCCGACCCACCGCTTCCTCGTCCGCGAGTTCTGGGGGGCGCCGGCGCTGCCGGAGCGGCCCGGCCTCAAGGCCGTCGAGCTCTTCGCCGCCTGCGGCCGCGGCGAGATCGACGTCCTGTGGATCCTCGGCACCAACCCCGTCGTCTCGATGCCCGAGGCCGACGCCGTCGCCGAGGCGATCGCCCGCGTCCCCCTCGTCGTCGTCTCCGACATGTTCGCGACGACCGACACCGCCCGCCTCGGCCACGTCCTCCTCCCCGCCCTCGGCTGGGGCGAGAAGGACGGCACCGTCACCAACTCCGAGCGCCGCGTCTCCCGCCAGCGGCCCTTCCTCCCGGCGCCCGGCGCGGCGCGGCCCGACTGGTGGGCGCTCGCCGCGGTCGGCCGCCGCCTCGGCCACCCGGCCGCCTTCGCCTACGAGGCCCCGGCCGAGATCTTCCGCGAGCACGCCGCGCTCTCGGCGCTCGCCGCCGCCGAGGGCCGCGACTTCGACATCGCCGCGCTCGCCGGGGCCGACTACGACGCCATGCCGCCGGCGCAGTGGCCGGTCGGCGGCCCGGCCCGGTTCTTCGGCGACGGGCGCTTCTTCACCCCCGACGGCCGCGCCCGCATGGTCGCCGTCGTCCAGGGCCGGGCGGCGAAGCACCCGCCGCGCTATCCGCTCACCCTCAACACCGGCCGGGTCCGCGACCAGTGGCACACGATGACCCGCACCGGCCGCAGCCCGCGGCTCGGCCAGCACGTCGCCGAGCCCTTCGCCGAGATCCACCCCGCCGACGCCGCCCCTCGCGGCATCGCCGCCGCCGACCTCGTCGAGGTGACGAGCCCCCACGGCCGCGCCGTCGTCCGCGCCCTCGTCACCGACCGGGTGCCGCCGGGGAGCGTGTTCGTTCCGATGCACTGGTCGGGGGAGTTCGCGGCGCGGGCCCGGGTCGCCGCCCTCGTTCCCGCCGTCACCGACCCGCACTCCGGCCAGCCGGCCTCGAAGGCCGGCCGGGCGCAGGTCCGCCGCCATGCCGCGGACTGGTACGGCTTCGCGGTGTCGCGCACCCGGCCGGTGCCGGCCACCGACTACTGGGCGGTCGCCGCCACCCCCTTCGGCTGGCGCACCGAGCTCGCCGACGCGGCGCGCCCGGACGACTGGGCGGCGCTGGCGCGGAGCCTCTTCGCCGCCCCCGGCGCGGAGGCCGTCCTCGTCGAGGACCGCGCCCGCGGCACCGCCCGCGTCGCGCTCGTCGAGGACGGCCGCGTCGTCGCCGCGCTCTTCGTGGCCCGCGCGCCCGTCGAGGTCGCCCGCGCCCACGTCGTCGCCGCCTTCGAGACCGACGCCGCGCCGCAGCTCCTCGCCGGTCGCCCCGGCGCGGCGCAGGAGGACCGCGGCGCCATCGTCTGCGCCTGCTTCGACGTCGGCGTCGACACCATCGCCCGGGCCATCGCCCGCGGCGAGGTCACGAGCGTCGAGACGATCGGCGCGGTCCTCCGGGCCGGCTCCAACTGCGGCTCGTGCCGGCCGGAGCTGAAGGCGCTCCTCGCCGCCCGCGAGG
>CAZEGY010000232.1:0-5946 GCA_964511815.1 uncultured Rhodovulum sp. | reverse complement strand
TCCGCAGGACCTCGGCGATGCGGGCGGGGGCGAAGAAGCCGCCTTCGGCAAAGGTTTCGATCCGCATAGTCCCGCTCCACTTTGTGTGACGGGATATAGCGTCAGTCTGGGTGGCTTTCAAGCTCCGAGCTCGCGCCGACCATTTGTCCCGCGAGGCATGGCAGCAGTGCCGACCGAGGAAGCTCGGCGCGACCCGGTGACGGCCCGACGACTTTCCGGACGGGCCGAGGCGGCCCCCGCGAAGCCTATGCGGCCGCGGGGGCGGGCGACGGACCCCGGGTCAGGGGTGCAGGTAGACGAAGCCCTGCTGCTCGAGGTGGGCGATCTCGGCGACGCCGCTCGGCACGACGTCCTCGTCGACCGCGCCGTAGAGGTCGGAGAGGTCGATCTTGCGCGAGTGCAGCGTGTTGGCGCAGACGAGGAAGCGCACGCCGTCGGCGCGGAGCGCGTCGATGCGCTTGGCGAGGTCGGGGTCGGAGCTGGCCTGCTGGAGCATGTCGAGGCCGTCGCCGTGGGCGACGACGACGAGCTCGAGGTTCTCCGCGCCGACCGCCTTGATGTGGTTCGAGGCGTTGACGAGCATCCGCTTGAAGTAGGTCTCGTCGTCCTGGGGCGCGCCGGAGTTGTGGTAGACGACCTTCTGCTGGCCGTAGGGGTTGGCCAGCGCCGGGCTCGCGGTCGTCAGGGTCAGCGTCATCGCCATCGGCGCGGCCAGCGCCAGTCCGAGCGCCAGGGCGGGGGCGGTCAAGAGACTCGTCTTGGTCATCGGGGTGTAACCTCTCGCGGCAGTTACGGGGGCATGAACGAGGAGCCGCAGGCGGCACCCTCCCCGCGCCGCTGCGCCCACCACCGGCATACCCGCGCCCGATGCGGCGCGGTGTCAACGCCCGTCGTGCCCGCGCGCCTCCCGTCGGCGGGAAAGCGCCGGCCGGCAGGGGGCGACGGGGAACCGCGGGGGGCGAGGCCCGCGGCAGATCGAGGTTTCGGGCCCGGCGGAGGGACGCTATAGAGGGGCGCACTTCGAGGAGAGGGCGGGAATGGGCAACGTCGTGGTCGTCGGCGCGCAGTGGGGCGACGAGGGCAAGGGCAAGATCGTCGACTGGTTGAGCGAGCGCGCCGACGTGATCGTCCGCTTCCAGGGCGGACACAACGCGGGCCACACGCTCGTCATCGGCGGCGAGGTCTTCAAGCTCTCGCTCTTGCCGTCGGGGATCGTGCGGCCGGGCAAGCTCAGCGTCATCGGCAACGGCGTCGTCCTCGACCCGTGGGCGCTCGTCGCCGAGATCGGGAAGCTCACCGCCCAGGGCGTCGCGATCTCGCCCGAGAACCTGATGATCGCCGAGAACACCCCGCTGATCCTGCCGCTGCACCAGGACCTCGACCGCATCCGCGAGGAGGCGGCGGGCGCGGCGAAGATCGGCACCACCGGCCGCGGCATCGGCCCGGCCTACGAGGACAAGGTCGGCCGCCGCAGCATCCGCGTCGCCGACCTCGGCGACGCCGACACCCTCGAGACGCGCATCGACCGGCTCCTCGCCCACCACGACGCGCTGCGCTCGGGGCTCGGCGCCCCGGCGATCGACCGGGCCGAGCTGACCGCGCGGCTGCGAGCGATCGCGCCGCAGGTGCTCGCCTTCGCGCAACCGGTCTGGCGCGTCCTCGACGAGAAGCGCCGCGAGGGGCGCCGGATCCTGTTCGAGGGGGCGCAGGGCTCGCTCCTCGACATCGACTTCGGCACCTATCCTTACGTCACCTCGTCGAACACCGTCGCCGGCATGGCGGCGCCCGGCACCGGCATGGGGCCGGGGGCGATCGGCTTCGTCCTCGGCATCGTCAAGGCCTACACCACCCGCGTCGGCTCGGGGCCGTTCCCGGCCGAGCTCGACGACGCGGTCGGCCAGCGCCTCGGCGAGCGCGGCCACGAGTTCGGCACCGTCACCGGGCGCCGGCGCCGCTGCGGCTGGTTCGACGCCGCCCTCGTGCGCCAGACCTGCGTGACGAGCGGGGTCAACGGCATCGCGCTGACCAAGCTCGACGTGCTCGACGGCTTCGAGGAGCTGAAGATCTGCGTCGGCTACGAGCTCGACGGCGCGCGGCTCGACCACCTGCCGACCGCCGCCGCGCTCCAGGAGCGGGTGACGCCGGTCTACGAGACGATGGAGGGCTGGTCCGAGACGACGGCCGGGGCGCGCTCGTGGGCGGAGCTGCCGGCGCAGGCGATCAAGTACGTCCGCCGCATCGAGGAGCTGATCGGCTGCCCGGTCGCGATGCTCTCGACGAGCCCCGAGCGCGAGGACACCATCCTCGTCACCGACCCGTTCACGACGTGACGCCGGCGGCATGAAGCTGTCGTGGGCCGCGCGCCGGCGCTGGGCGCTGGTTCTGCTCCTCGTCGGGCTGCCGCTCTACGTCGTCGCGGCGGTGACGGTGATGAACCTGCTCGACCGGCCGGGCCTTGTCGTCGAGCTCGTCGTCTACGTCGCGCTCGGCATCGTCTGGGCGCTGCCGTTCCGCTTCGTCTTCCTCGGGGTCGGCCGCGCCGACCCCGACGCGCCGCCCGAAGGGCGCGAGGAGTGAGCGCGGGCGCGGGGATGGCGCCGGGGATGGCGGAAGCTATAGTGGCCCGCGGGCGCGTCCCGCGGCGTCGTGGCCGTGCAGCCGGGGAGGCGGGATTGGGAATGCAACCGAGCGGTTTCGGGGGGCGGCTGGCAGCGGTGCTGGCGCTCGCCGCCGGCCTCGCCGCCGGCGCCGCCGGCGCCGAGGAGATCGGCGAGGTGACGACGGCGATCAAGATCCTCGGGGCGAACCACAAGATCGTCGTCGAGGCCTTCGACGACCCCAAGGTCGAGGGCGTCGCCTGCTTCGTCAGCCGGGCGCGCACCGGCGGCATCAAGGGCAGCCTCGGCATCGCCGAGGACACCTCCGACGCGGCGGTGAGCTGCCAGCAGACCGGGCCGATCCGCTTCCGCGCCGAGCTCTCGGAGGGGGAGCAGGTCTACTCCGCCCGGGCGAGCGTGCTCTTCAAGAACATCCAGGTTGTGCGCTTCCACGACGAGGCCCGCAACACCCTCGTCTACCTCACCTACTCCGACAAGCTCATCGACGGCTCGCCGAAGAACAGCGTCTCGGCCGTGGTGATCCGCGATTGGCAGTCCGCCCCGCCCTCGTCGACGCAGCCGGCCCGGTAACCCTGGTCGGCGGCGGCCCGGTCCCGCCGGGCGCCCTCGCGGCGGCGCTCGCCCTCGCGCCCGTCGTCGTGGCCGCGGACGGCGGCGCCCGCGTGCCGCTGCCGGAGGGGACGCGGCTGACCGCGGTGATCGGCGATCTCGACTCGCTCGGCGACGCCGCCGCGCTCCGCGCCGCCGGGGTCGCGGTCCACCGCATCGCCGAGCAGGAGACGACCGACCTCGAGAAGTGCCTCGCCACGGTCGCGGCGCCGCTCCTCGTCGGCGTCGGCTTCCTCGGTGGCCGGGTCGACCACGAGCTCGCCGCGCTGAACGCCCTCGCGCGCAACCCCGGGCGCGCGGTCGTCCTTCTCGGCGAGGCCGACGTCTGCTTCCTCTGCCCGCCGCTGCTGGCGCTCGACCTGCCGGCGGGGACGCGGGTCTCGTTCTTCCCGCTCGCGCCGGTAACGGGGCGGGTGTCGGAGGGGCTGTTCTGGACGGTGGCGGGGGTCGCGATGGCGCCGGACGGGCGGGTCGGCACCTCGAACCGGGCGCTCGGCGGGCCGGTGCGGGTCGGGTTCGACGCGCCGGCGGTGATCGCGATCCTGCCCCAGGCGTGCCTCGGGCAGGTGGTGGCGGCGCTCAGCTCGCCGGGGTCTCGACGATGGTGACGGCCATCGCGTCGGTCAGCGTCACCGCGACGCGGGCGCCGCGCTGGAGGCCGGAGGCGAAGCTGCGGAACTGCGGCGGGACGACGGTCTGCCGGGTGAAGCCGTCGGGGGAGCGGAAGACGGCGAGCCCGCTGTCGGCGTCGTAGGAGACGAGGGTCAGCACGAGGCTGCGGGTCGCGACCGCGAGCCCGCCCGGCTTGGCGCCCTCGGGGGCCCGGCCGGCGGCGACGGCGTTGATCTCGGTGCCGGGGTCGTCCGGCGACGCCATCGAGACGGTGGTGGCGCTGTAGAAGTCGACGCGCACCTGGTCGCCCGGGTCGAGCTGCGGCAGGTTGCGGACCTCGGGGCCGGCGACGACCTCGAAGCGGCTGCCGTCGGCGTTGTCGCTCAGGGTGACGCGGCGGGTCGTCTGGTCCACGGCCTCGACCGTCGCGCTCGTGGTGATGAGCGTCTCCTGCGAGGTGGTGCCCCGGTTGCCGCTGTCCAGGGCGCCGCATCCGGCGAGGAGCACCGCCGCGGCGAGGCCGGCGATCATGGTCTTCAGGCGCATCGAGGGATCCCCCATCTGTCTCGGCACCGGTCGGCGCCCGGGGCGTCAGTTAGCTGGCGACGGGTGGTCCTGTCGAGCCGTTTCGCGAGCCGGCGACATGCCGCCGCCCGGCCGACGCCGTGCCGGTCGCCGGCCCGCCCGGGCCCGCGCCACCGGGACAAACGCCCCCCGGCCGCGGCAATTCGCCTTTCGGCCGGGCGGCAACCCGCCTATAACCGGCGCCACCCTGCGGAGGCCGCCCATGTCCCTTTCCCCTGACGACATCGCCAAACGCGCCGCCGCGGCGCGCGCCCTCGACATGGTCGACGACGGGATGACGCTCGGGCTCGGGACGGGATCGACGGCCGGCTGGTTCGTCCGCCTGCTCTCCGAGCGCATCCGCAGCCCCGGCCTCGACGTCGTCGGCGTCGCCACCTCGAGCGCGACGGTCTGGCTCGCCGAGGAGCTCAAGGTGCCGCTCAAGAAGCCCGATGAGGTCGCACGCATCGACCTGACCGTCGACGGCGCCGACGAGATCGACGCGCAGTTCAACCTCATCAAGGGCGGCGGCGCCGCCCTCCTCCAGGAGAAGATCGTCGCGACCTCGAGCGCGCGCATGGTGGTCATCGCCGACGCCTCGAAGTACCGCCCGGTGCTCGGCGGCTTCCCGCTGCCGGTCGAGGTCATCCGCTTCGGCGCCCCGCTCACCGAGCGCGCCATCGCCGAGGTGCTGAAGGACATGGACGTCGACGGCCGCCGCGCCGTCCTGCGCACCGGCTCGAGCGGCCCGATCGTCACCGACGAGGGCCACTACATCGTCGACCTCCACCTCGGCCGCATCGGCGACCCCGCCGCCCTCGCCGCGGCGCTCGTCGCCATCCCCGGCGTCGTCGAGACCGGGCTCTTCATCGGCACCGCGTCCTCGGTGATCCTCGGCCGCCCCGACGGCTCGGCGGAGGTGCTCTACCGCCCCGGCGCCGAACCCGGCGACATCGTCGAGCAGATGCGCAACCAGGACGCCTGAGGCAGTGGCGGACTTCGACTTCGACCTCTTCGTGATCGGCGGCGGCTCGGGCGGCGTCCGTGCCGCGCGCATCGCCGCGGAGGCGGGGGCGCGGGTCGGTCTCGCCGAGGAGTACCGCTACGGCGGCACCTGCGTCATCCGCGGCTGCGTGCCGAAGAAGCTGCTCGTCTACGCCTCGTCGTTCCGCGACGCCTTCGAGGACGCCAGGGGCTACGGCTGGACGCTCGAGCCGCCGCGCTTCGACTGGAAGGCGCTGATCGCGGCGAAGGACGCCGAGATCGCCCGCCTCGAGGCGCTCTACCACGCCAACCTCCAGCGGGCCGGCGTCCACCTCTGCACCACCCGCGCGACGCTCGCCGACGCCCACACCGTCACCCTCGCCACCGGCGCGGTCTACCGGGCGAAGCACGTCCTGATCGCCACCGGCGGCCGGCCCGTCGTCCCCGACATTCCCGGCGCCGAGCTCGGCATCACCTCGAACGAGATGTTCGGCCTCCCCGAGCAGCCGAAGCGGATGGCGATCGTCGGCGGCGGCTACGTCGCCTGCGAGTTCGCCGG
>CAZEGY010000231.1:0-5957 GCA_964511815.1 uncultured Rhodovulum sp. | reverse complement strand
TCATCATCGCCCGGAAGGCCGCGCCCTCCTTGTGCATGTCGATGAAGATCTCGCCGAGGCGCCCGTCGGCGTACTCGCCGGTCCGCAGATAGACCTTGTGGCCGCCGACGATAGCCTTCTGGGTGTAGCCCTTGCGGCGTTCGGGCAGGCGCTGGCGGTTGGCCTTCTCGATCTCGCGGTAGATGACCTTCTCGACGATCCTCTCGGCGAGCACCGTCACCCGCTCGGCGGCGGGCGCCTCGATCAGCGCCTCCTCGAGGTCGTCGTCGTCCTCGATCAGCGCGGACGAGAGCGGCTGCGAGAGCTTCGAGCCGTCGCGGTAGAGGGCGTTCGCCTTGACCCCGAGCGACCACGAGAGTTCGTAGGCTGCCTGGCAGTCGCCGATGGTCGCCTCGTTCGGCATGTTGATGGTCTTGGAGATCGCCCCCGAGATGAAGCTCTGCGCCGCGGCCATCATGCGGATGTGGCTCTCGACCGACAGGTAGCGCGTGCCGGTCTTGCCGCAGGGGTTGGCGCAGTCGAAGACGGCGTAGTGCTCGATCCTCAGGTGCGGCGCGCCCTCGAGGGTCATCGTCCCGCAGACGTAGCCGTTCGCCGCCTCGATCTGCGCCCGGGTGAAGCCGAGGTGGCGGAGCAGGTCGAAGGCCGGGTCGCGGAGCTTGTCGGCGGGGATGCCGAGGACGCCGGTGCAGAAGGCCTCGCCGAGCGTCCACTGGTTGAAGACGAAGCGGATGTCGAAGGCGCTCGGCAGCGCCGCCTCGACGCGGGCGATCTCCTCCGGCCCGAAGCCGTGGCCGACGAGGGCGGTCGGGTCGATGCCGGGCGCGCCCTCGAGCGTGCCGTGGCCGACGGCGTGGGCGATGATCTCCTCGATCTCGGACGCGCGGTAGCCGAGGCCGACGAGGGCCGACGGCACCGAGCGGTTGATGATCTTGAAGTAGCCGCCGCCGGCGAGCTTC
This sequence comes from uncultured Rhodovulum sp., assembly GCA_964511815.1. GTDB lineage: Bacteria > Pseudomonadota > Alphaproteobacteria > Rhodobacterales > Rhodobacteraceae > Amaricoccus. The sequence continues at coordinate 4,998 of CAZEGY010000231.1, read as the reverse complement.
TTGAACTTGACGAGCGCGAAGTCGGGCTCGATGCCCGTCGTGTCGCAGTCCATGACGAGGCCGATCGTCCCGGTCGGGGCGATCACCGTCGTCTGGGCGTTGCGGTAGCCGTGCTTCTCGCCGAGCTCGAGTGCGGTGTCCCACACCGTGTGCGCGAGGTTGAGGAGCGCGGGGTCGGGGCAGTTGGCGTGATCGAGCGCCACCGGCGGCACCGAAAGGCCTTCGTAGCCGGTCAGCTGCCCCTCGGCCGCGCGGCGGTGGTTACGGATGACGCGGAGCATCGCGTCGGCGTTGTTGGCGTAGCCGGGAAACGCCCCGAGCTCGGCCGCCATCTCGGCCGAGGTGGCGTAGGCCTGGCCCGTCATGATCGCGGTCAGCGCGCCGCAGAGGGCGCGGCCCTCGTCGGAGTCGTAGGCGTGGCCCATGTTCATCAACAGCCCGCCGACGTTCGCGTAGCCGAGCCCGAGGGTGCGGAAGCGGTAGGAGAGCTCGGCGATGCGGGCGCTCGGGAACTGGGCCATGAGCACGGAGATCTCGAGCGTCACCGTCCACAGGCGGGTGGCGTGGATGTACGCCTTGGCGTCGAAGCGGCCGTCCCGGAGGAAGGTCAGCAGGTTCATCGACGCGAGGTTGCACGCCGTGTCGTCGAGGAACATGTACTCCGAGCACGGGTTCGACGCGCGGATCGGGCCGTCCGCCGGGCAGGTGTGCCAGGCGTTGATGGTGTCGTGGAACTGCACGCCGGGATCGGCGCAGGCCCAGGCGGCGCGGCCGACCTGCTCCCAGAGGTCGCGCGCCCTGACGGTCTTCGCCACCTTGCCGTCGATGCGGCGGGTGAGCTGCCAGTCGCCGTCCTCGCGCACCGCCTGGAGGAAGGCGTCGGTCACGCGCACCGAATTGTTGGAGTTCTGCCCAGAGACGGTCAGGTAGGCGTCGCTGTCCCAGTCGGTGTCGTAGGTGCGGAAGTCGATGTCGGTCGCGCCCTGCGCCGCCTGCTGGAGCACGCGCTTGACGTAGGCCTCGGGCAGGTGCGCCCGCTTCGCCGCCCGGATCGCCGCCTTCAGCGCCGGGTTGGCCTTGGGATCGGCCGCGTCGTCCTCGGCCCCGTCCCAGCTCCGCACCGCGGCGAGGATGGCGTCGAGGTGCTGGCGGTGCGCCTTCGAGCCGGCGACGAGCGCCGCGACCTTCTGCTCCTCGAGCACCTTCCAGTTGATGAAGTCCTCAATGTCGGGGTGATCCATGTCGCAGATCACCATCTTGGCCGCGCGCCGCGTGGTGCCGCCCGACTTGATCGCCCCCGCCGCCCGGTCGCCGATCTTGAGGAAGCTCATCAGCCCCGACGACTTGCCGCCGCCCGCCAGCCGCTCGCTCTCGGCGCGCAGCGACGAGAAGTTCGTCCCGGTGCCCGAGCCGTACTTGAACAGCCGCGCCTCGCGGGTCCACAGATCCATGATCCCGCCCTCGTTGACGAGATCGTCCTCGACCGACTGGATGAAGCAGGCGTGCGGCTGCGGGTGCTCGTAGGCCGAGGTCGAGCGCACCATCTCGCCCGACTGGAAGTCGACGTAGAAGTGCCCCTGCCCCGGCCCGTCGATGCCGTAGGCCCAGTGCAGGCCGGTGTTGAACCACTGCGGCGAGTTCGGCGCGGCCATCTGGGCGGCCAGCATGTAGCGCATCTCGTCCATGTAGGCGCGGGCATCCGCCTCGGACGAGAAGTAGCCGCCCTTCCACCCCCAGTAGGTCCAGGCGCCGGCGAGGCGGTCGAAGACCTGCCGCGCCGAGGTCTCGCCGACGATCCGCTCGTCCTCGGGGAGCGCCGCGAGCTTCGCCTCGTCGGCGACCGAGCGCCACAGGAACGACGGCACGCCCTTCTCGCGGACGCGGCGGAGCGCGGCGGGAACGCCGGCCTTGCGGAAGTACTTCTGGGCGAGAACGTCGGAGGCAACCTGGCTCCAGCCCTCCGGAACCTCGATCGCCTCGAGGCTGAACACCACCGAGCCGTCCGGGTTGCGAATCTCGGAGGCCGTGGTCCGGAAGGCGAGACTGCCGTAGGCCCCGGTCTCTTCGGTGGTGAAGCGCCGTTCGATCTTCATCGTTCTTTCCCTGGTCCTTGCCTGCCTGCGACCCCCTGCTCCCGAGATCGCATACCAGATGTTGTGCCCGCGTCTGCGGACACCCCCAGAGAACGCCCAAGCACCGTCCCGGTCAACCGATTTATCTGCTCTCGACCATACATTTTGTGTTTGACAGATTTTTGCCCACAAGGGGCTGTTAACACCTCGCTAACGAACGAGTCGTCGCGCGCCCGCCATACTCCCGCCAGATGCCGTCGCGATTGACATACCGACTGGTTGGTATGATGATCCTGAAGGCAGACCTGACCCCCGGGAGGTTCCCATGACCCCGACGATCACCGCCTTCGCGCGCTCCCCCGATGGCGGTCGCGGGCTCGCCCGCGACACCCGCGTCCGCTGGGCGCTCGAGGAGGTGGGCGTGCCCTACGACGTGCGCCTGCTCTCCTTCGCCGCGATGAAGGAGCCCCCGCATCTGGCGCTGCACCCCTTCGGGCAGATCCCGACCTACGAGGACGGCAATCTCGCCCTCTTCGAGTCGGGCGCGATCGTCCTCCACGTCGCCGAGCGCCACGCCGGACTGCTGCCGGAGGGCGCCGACGCCCGGGCGCGGGCGATCGCGTGGATGTTCGCCGCGCTCAACACCGTCGAGCCGCCGATCGTCGAGCTCGGGATGGCCGGGCTCTTCGAACGCGCCGAGCCGTGGTACGAGCACCGCGCCGCGACCCTCGCCGACCGGGTCCGCGCCCGCCTCGGCGCGCTCGCCGACCGCCTCGGCGACGCCGACTGGCTCGACGGCCGGTTCAGCGCCGGCGACCTGCTGATGGTCTCGGTGCTGCAACGGCTGCAGCGCCCCGGCCTGCTGGAGGAATACCCGACCCTCGCGGCCTACGTCGCCCGCGCCGAGGCGCGCCCGGCCTACCGCCGCGCCTTCGACGCCCAGCGCGCCGTCTTCACCGCCGCGACGACGGAGGGCGCCCGGGCCGCAGGCTAGCGCCGGCGGGCGATCTCGACCTCGAGGCGCTGGAAGTACGGCGCCTCGGGCGTGCGGATGACGCTCGGCCACTCGGGCCGGTGGACGCTGTCGGGGAAGTGCTGGGCCTCGAGGCAGAGCCCGGCGAAGCGGCCGTAGCGCCGGCCGTCGAGGCCGGGCACGGCGATCTCCATCCGCGCCGCGTCGAAGACCTGGAGCGCGGGCTCCGCCGTGGTGAGCGCGAGCGCCACCTCGGTTTCCGGCGAGAACAGCGTCGCCGACGGCTTCGCCACGTCGCGGCCCGGGTCGAGGACGAGATTGTGGTCGATGTCGGCGTCGCCGATCGCGCGGGCCTCCCGGAAATCGAGAGCCGTGCCCTCGACCGGGCGGATCTCGCCCGTCGGGATCAGCTCGGCGTCGACCGGGGTGTAGTCGGGCGCCGCGAGCCACAGGACGTGGTCGCGGACCGTCGCGCCGCCGAGGTTGTAGTAGTTGTGGTTCGCGAGGTTGATCGGCGTCGGGCGGTCGGGCACCCCGACCATCTCGCAGACGAGCTTGGCGCCGTCGAGGCGGAAGGTGACGGCGAAGTCGACGGTTCCGGGGTAGCCTTCCTCGCCCTCGGCGCTGGTGTAGGCGAGGCGCACCGTGCCCGAGGCGCTGTCGCCCTCCATCTCCCAGATGCGGTGGCCGAGCCCGCCGGGGCCGCCGTGGAGCTGGTTCGCCCCCTCGTTCGGGACGAGATCCCAGGTGCGGCCGTCGAGATCGAAGCGCGCCCCGGCGATGCGGTTCGCCACCCGGCCGACGAGGGCGCCGTGGGAGCGGGCGTGGTGGAGGTAGTCCTCGAGGCCGCGGAAGCCGAGGACCACGGGCAGGCTCCCGGCCGGCCCGTCGATCCGCCAGTCGCGGACGATGCAGCCGAGCGAGAGGATCGAGACCGCCGCGTCGGCGCTCTCGAGGGTCACCTCCTCGACGGCATGGCCGGCCGCGTCGCGGCCGAACAGGCGCTTCCTCATCGTCGTCCCCCTCCCCCGGGAGCGTCCGTCCTAGCGGAACGCCTGCTTGATCGCCGCGCCGGCGCGCGCGAAGTCCATCCGACCGGCGTGGCGCTCCTTGAGCAGCGCCATCACCCGGCCCATGTCGCGGATCGAGGCGGCGCCGGTCGACTCGATCGCCGCCGCGACCGCCGCGTCGACCTCGCGCTCGCTCATCTGCTTCGGCATGTATTCCTTGAGGACGTCGATCTCGGCGAGCTCCTGCCCGGCGAGGTCGAGCCGGCCCGCCTGCTCGTAGACCGCGGCGCTCTCCTGGCGCTGGCGGATCATCCGGGCGAGGATCGCGAGGATCTCGGCGTCGGACACGCCCCCCGGGCGGTCCTCGGTGCGGGCGGCGATGTCGCGGTCCTTGATCGCGGCCGTGACGAGGCGCAGCGTCGAGACCCGCGTCGCGTCCTTCGCCTTGATCGCTTCCTTCAGATCCCCGGCAAACCGCTCCCGGATCATGGCGCACCCCGAATGCCCGACGGCCGCGACCTGCGGCCAGGGCGCGATTATATAGGCAGCCGCGTCCGCTTCCGCAAGGAAAGAGGCGGGGGATAAACCTTTGACGCGGAAGACGTATTTTCCAGGCCGGGCGGACGTTGACCTCCCGCGCGTCCGGGCGTAGCTTGCGCGGCGAAGCTTCAGGATTCGATCATGACCGAACGTGCCGCGCCCTCGGACCGGGCGCTCGCCGCTGCGCCGCACCGGGCGCTCGAGGCAACCGCCTGCATCGTGCTGACCGACGGACAGGTCTTCTACGGCCGCGGCTTCGGCGCCCCGGGCGTCGCCGTCGGCGAGCTCTGCTTCAACACCGCGATGACCGGCTACCAGGAGATCATGACCGATCCCTCCTACGCCGGGCAGATCGTCACCTTCACCTTCCCCCATGTCGGCAACGTCGGCGTGACCCCCGAGG
>CAZEGY010000230.1:0-6025 GCA_964511815.1 uncultured Rhodovulum sp. | reverse complement strand
GCCGCCGGCTGAGCGGCCGTTTCCCACCTTTCCAGAGGGTTAACGTGCGAGGGACAATCGAACGATATCAACGACTTGACCATCTGCGCGCGCGTGCGCAGAGGTGGCCTCCAAGCGCCTCGAGGAGGTCTCCTAGAGGCAGACGCCGTCGATCACCACCCCGCCGTCGCCGCCGTCGTCGCACGACTGGAGATAGACCGCGCCCTGCGGCGTCTCGACCTTCTGCGTGCAGCCCGCGGCGACCGCCGCGAGGAGGAGGAGCAGGGCCAGCCGTCCGGGCATCGGGGTTCTCCCGCTGGTTGTGGAGGCCCCACCTTCCGGCGCGGACGCGGCGGAATCAAGGGTGCGCGCAAACGAAAGCCGCCCGCGCCGGGCGGCGCGAGCGGCTCGAAGCCTCGGCGGAAACGCCCGCTCAGACGGTCTCGTCGATCCAGCCCTTGAGCGACGCCTTCGGCGCCGCGCCGGTGCGGTTCGACACCACCTCGCCGCCCTTGAACATGAAGAGCGCCGGGATGCCGCGCACGCCGTACTGGGCGGGCAGGCCGGGGTTCTCGTCGACGTTCACCTTGGCGACCTTGATCTTGCCCTCGTATTCGGAGGCGAGCTCCTCGAGGGCGGGGCCGATCATCTTGCAGGGGCCGCACCACTCGGCCCAGAAGTCGACGAGCACCGGCACGTCCGCGCCCAGCACCTCGTCGGCGAAAGTCTTGTCCGTCACAGAAACGGTCGTCATCGCCGGTCTCCCGATTTCAGGTTGCGGTAAACCTATGGGTGACCCCCCGGGGGGTCAAGGTCGCCACCCCCGGTTCTCTTCCCCCTCATACCAACGGCCGGATTGACGCGGTCCCGCCGTCCGCGCACGGTCACCGGCAACGAGATGACCCCGGACCCGCGCCCGTTCGCGACCACCCGCCGTGACGCCCTGCTCGGCGCCGCCTGCCTCTGTTGCCTGCCCGCGCTCGCCCGCGGCGCCCACACCCTCGACGAGGTCGCCCCCGGCGTCTTCGTCCGCCGCGGACCCGACGCCGAGGCGACCGCCGCCAACCTCGGCGGCATCGCCAACATCGGCTTCGTCATCGGCCGCGACGCCGTCCTCGTCACCGACCCCGGCGGCAGCCTCGCCGACGGCGCCTGGCTCCGCGACGAGATCCGCGCCCGCACCGACCGCCCGATCCGCCACGTGGTGATGAGCCACGTCCACCCCGACCACGCCTTCGGCGCCGGGGCCTTCCTCGACGACGCCCCGGAGTTCATCGGCCACGCCCGCCTCGCCGACGAGCTCGCCGTCCGCGGCGACTACTACCGTGCCCGCCTCGTCGAGATCCTCGGCCCCGACCGGGCCGGCCCGGTGGTGATGCCGACCCGCGCCGTCGGCCCCGAGGGCGCCACCATAGATCTCGGCGACCGCCGCCTCGCGCTCACCGCCCACCCGCCGGCGCACACCCGCTCCGACCTCTCGATGCTCGACGAGGGCGCCGGCCTGCTCTTCCCGGCCGACCTCCTCTTCGTCGGCCGCATCCCGTCCCTCGACGGCAGCCTCTCCGGCTGGCTCGCCGAGCTCGACGCCCTCGAGGCGCTCGGCGCCCGCTCGGCCGTCCCCGGCCACGGCCCCGCCCTCGTCGCGCCCGGCCCCGCGATCGCCCCCCTCCGCCGCTACCTCGAGACGCTGCAGGGCGACGTCCGCCGCGCCATCGCCGAGGGCCGCGGCGTCACCGAAACCGCCGCGACCGCCGCCCGCTCCGAGCGCGGGGACTGGGCGCTCTTCGACGACTACAATGGCCGGAACGTCACCGTGGCCTACAAGGAACTGGAATGGGAATAGGAGCGATCGCCATGAAGTCCGCCCCCCTGATCCTCGCGGCCGCCCTCGCCACCGCCCTCGGCGCTGCCGTGCCGGCGCTCGCGGGCGGCAACACCGACCCCGACCGGCTGGCGCGCTGGGATGACCTGACGGCGCTCGTCTTCGGCGACGACGCCGAGATCGCGCCGACCGACAGCCTCGTCACCCTCGACGCCCCCGAGCGCGCCCTCGACGCCGCCCTCGTCCCGGTGACGATCCGCACCACCGATCCCGGCGTCACCGGCGTCAGCCTCGTCGTCGACGAGAACCCGGGACCGGTCGCCGCCAAGGTCGCCTTCGGCCCCGCCGGCGACCCGCGCGAGCTCGGCTTCCGCGTCCGCGTCGACGGCTACACCAACGTCCACGCGGTGGCGACGCGCGCCGACGGCTCGATGGTCGCCAACGCCGCCTTCGTGAAGGGCGCCGGCGGCTGCTCGGCGCCGATCGGGGTCAGCGACGTCGAGGCGATGGCCGGCATGGGCGAGATGCGGATGAAGTTCGCCGGCGACGCCCCCGAGGGCGCCGGCCGCGCGACGCTGATGGTCCGCCACCCGAACTTCAACGGCATGCAGATGAACCAGGTCTCGCGGCTCTACACCCCGGCGCGCTACGTCACCGGGATCGAGGTGACCCGCGCCGGCGAGCGCGTCCTCGCGATCGAGAGCGACATCTCCCTCGCCACCGACCCGGTGATCGACTTCCTCTACCGCGCCGGCTCCGACGCGCCCTTCACCGTCGCTGTCACCGACAGCGCCGGCGAGCGCTGGTCCGCGGACTTCCCGGCGCCGGCGCAGCAGGTCACCAATTGATCCGCGCGCTCGCCCTTCTCGCCGCGCTCCTCCTCGCCGGGCAGGCCCCCGCCGCGGAGCCGCTCCCGCGCGAGCCCGCGGGCTACCGCACCGGCCTCCTCCGCGCGCCGACGCCGGCGACGCTCGACGGCGCCCGCGTCCTCGACCTCCCCGCGCTCGAAGCCGCGATCGCCGATGGCGCTGTGCTGATCGACGTCGGCCCCGCCGCGGTCAAGCCCGACGACTTCCCGCCCGACCGCGTCTGGCTCCCGAGCCACCGCTCGATCCCCGGCGCCGTGTGGATGCCGGGCGCGGGCCTCGGCGACGACCTCCCGCCCGAGCGCGCCGAGCTCCTCCTCCGCCAGGTCGCCGAGCTCACCGCCGGCGATCCCTCCCGGCCGGTCGTCGTCTTCTGCCTGCCCGACTGCTGGGCGAGCTGGAACCTCGGCAAGCGCCTCGTCCGCGCCGGCTACACCGCCGTCTCGTGGTTCCCGGGCGGCGTCGACGCCTGGCAGGTCGACCATCCGACCGCCGCGCTCCAGCCGCTTCCCGGCTGGGACACCGCCCCGCCGGCCCCGGCGGGCGGCGGCTGAGCCCCGCGGGCCGGGCGGCGCCTCCCGGCGTCAGTGGTCCTCGTGCCCGCTCCCGGGCTTCAGCACGTAGCGCTTGTCGCAGTAGCCGCACTCGACCCAGCCCTTCTCCGGGTCGACCTGGAGCCAGACCCGCGGATGCCCGGCAGCGCCGTCGCCGCCGTCGCAGGCGATGCGGCTCGACGTGACTTCGATCACTTCCGGGGAAGGGGTCGTCATGGGGCTGGCTCCGTCGCTCGTTCCGCCCTGCTTTAGCCCGCCTGCCGGCGCTTCGGCAACACCGCCGCGCGCCCGTCCGTTCACGCCGGAGCCCGCGAGCGGTCGATGCGGACGGTGAGCGTCGAATCGGGCTTGAGGAGCACGTCGCGGTGCCCGAGCGGCGTGCGGATGCCGTGCTCGCGGAACTTGCGCCAGACCGAGACGAGCACGGCGCTGCGCACGTTGATGACGCCGTTCGCCGGATCGTCGATCCAGAAGCGCATCTCGAAGTCGGCGGTGCTGTCGCCGAAGCCCATCAGCCGGCAGACCGGCGCCGGGGTGCGCAGCACCCGCGGCGTCTCGGCGGCGGCCTCCTCGACGAGCCGCATCGCCAGCGGCACGTCGCTGTCGAAGTCGATGCGGATCGGCGTCAGGAGCCGCAGGCGGTTGTGGCTGTAGGACCAGTTGATGACCCGCCGGCTGATGAGGTCCTCGTTCGGCACCAGCCACTCGGTCCCGTCGCGCGTCGTCAGCGAGACGTAGCGGGCGTTGAGCGCCGTCACCCAGCCGAAGAGGAGCTTCTGGTGGTCGCCGGGATCGGTGAGCTCGATGACGTCCCCGGGCTTGATCGAGCGGTCGAAGAGCAGGATCAGCCCGCTGATCAGGTTCGAGATCGGCTTCTGCAACCCGAAGCCGATGCCGACGCCGAGGGCGCCGGTGAAGAGCGCGAAGGCGGTGAGGTCGATGCCGGTGCTCGTCAGCGCCGCGACGATCGCGAGGGTGACGAGCGAGAAGCGGATGAGCTTCGCGGTCAGCACCCGGAGCGAGGGCGTCAGGCTCCGCGCGCGCTCCACCCGCCCCTCGAGCAGCCGCGAGACCACGACCGCGATCCAGAGGAGGAGCACGATCTCGACCAGCGCGCGCAGGAGGTCGAGCGCCGAGACCCGGGTCTCGCCGAGGCGGAAGCCGAGCTGGTCGAGCCAGACGATCGCCGGCCCGAGGAGCTCGAGGATGTTGAGCGTCGCGATGCCGAAGGCGACGAAGGCGACGAGCCGCGCCCAGAACTCGTTGGCGATGAACCGCGTCATCAGCCGGATGACGATCCACGCCCCGAGCAGGTTCGTCGCCGTGCTGAACAGCAGGCTCGGCCAGCCCCGCTGCGACGCGAAGCCGTAGGCCGCCGCGAGGATCGCGAAGGCGAAGGTCGCGCCCGTCACCGAATGCACCGCCTGCACGAGCGCCCGCGCCGTCGGCGCCGCCCCCGGCTCGGCGGCGAGGGCGGCGAGCCGCGCCCGCGCCGGCCGCGCGACGAGCGCCGCGACCGCGAGCCCGGCGAGGATCGCCGCGACCTGGCCGAGCGTCGACCACACCAGCACCTCGGTCAGCAGCCAGTGCTCGAAGCGCATGTGCAGGTTCGCGATCGCGATGACGTCGAACAGTCTCTGGTAGCTTTCCATGCGCCTCGCGCCCGCCTCCCGTCCGCCGCGGGAGTATCCGCGCGGGAACTCCCGCAAATCAACCGGCGCGACGCCGCTTCCCTCCGCTTCCGCGCGGCGCCCGGCTTGGCAGGACCGGCCCCGCCTGCTAGCGCTCTCCGGGCATGGGCGACCGGGGCGACAGGATGCGTGCGGGAGGGTCAGCGATGCGTGCCGTCGTGGCCGGCATCGCCCTCTGCCTCGCGATCGCCCGCCCGGCGCCCGCCGCCGACCCCGTCCTCGTCTCGATCGGCACCGGCAGCAAGACCGGGGTCTACTACGTCGCCGGCGGCGCCATCTGCACCCTCGTCGACGACCACCGCTGGGAGACCGGCGTGCGCTGCGTCGCCGAGCCCTCCGACGGCTCGATCGCCAACCTCCGCGACATCCGCAGCGGCCGGCGTACCTTCGGCATCGTCCAGTCCGACTGGCTCGGCCACGCCGTCGCCGGCACCGGCATCTTCGCCGAGGCGGGACCCGACCGCGAGCTCCGCACCGTCCTCGGCCTCTTCCGCGAGGCCTTCACCGTCATCGTCCGCCCCGACGCCGGGATCGACGGCTTCGACGACCTCCGCGACAAGCGCATCAGCCTCGGCCCGGCCGGTTCGGGCGGCCGGGCGACGATGGGCGTGCTCATGGAGTCGCTCGGCTGGAGCGAAACCGACTTCGCCTACGTCGCGGACCTCGCGATGAGCGACTCGGTGCGGGCGCTCTGCGCCGGGGCGATCGACGCGGCGGTGTTCATCGTCGGCCATCCGAACCTGACCGTCGAGGAGATGGCCTCGGCCTGCGGCGCGACGCTGATCGCTCCCGACGCGGCCGTGCTCGGCGCCTTCACCGCGGCGCATCCCGACTATACGCCCTACCAGATCCCGGCCGAGACCTACCGCGGCCAGCCGTCGGCGGTCACGACCTTCGCCGTCACCGCCGTCCTCGTCACCTCGGCGCGGACGCCGCCCGCCGTCGTCACCACGGTCGCCGGCGCGGTGCTCGACGATCTCGACCGCTTCCGCGCCGCGCACCCGGTCTTCGCCGACCTCGACGCCGCCGACATGCTCGGCACGCCCCTCGCCGCTCCCCGCCACGAGGCCCTCCCGCGGAACCCGCCCCGTGCCGGCGGCACCGCCCCCTGAC
>CAZEGY010000229.1:0-6058 GCA_964511815.1 uncultured Rhodovulum sp. | reverse complement strand
TCAAGCGGTCGACCAAGTTCATCCGCCAGGCCCGCGGCACCACGACCCTCTCGGCACCGGACGAGAAGATCGTGAAGTCGTACATGCCCTACGCGCGCTGAGGAGGCCTGAGCCATGTCCCGAGTCAAGGGTGGCGTGACCTCTCACGCCCGTCACCGCAAGGTCATCAAGCAGGCCGCCGGCTACTACGGCGCCCGCTCGACCAACTACCGCACCGCCAAGCAGGCGGTCGACAAGGCGCTCCAGTACGCGACCCGCGACCGCAAGGTCCGCAAGCGGACGTTCCGCGCCCTGTGGATCCAGCGCATCAACGCCGCGGTCCGCGAGCATGACGCGAGCCTCACCTACTCCCGCCTGATCAACGGCCTCGACAAGGCCGGGATCGAGGTCGACCGCAAGGTCCTCGCCGACCTCGCCGTCCACGAGCCCGCCGCCTTCAACGCCATCGTCGACCAGGCCAAGGCCGCGCTCGCCTGACCGGCGCCGCCGGACCGGAGATTCGAGCGCCGCGCCGGGAAACCGGCGCGGCGCTTCGCGTTCGCGGGGCGCCTCTCGCGCGCGTCCGTCCGGTCGGCCGGCCGCGGGACCGGGCTCAGCCGTTGTCGCGCAGCACCCGCCCGGCGAGGTAGAGCGAGCCGCAGACGAGGATGCGCGCGCCCGGGTCCTCGGCCGCGGCGGCGGCGACGGCGGCCTCGACCGATGCCGCCGCCTCGGCGCGGAAGCCGACGGCTCGGGCGGCGTCCACCGTCTCCTCCGCGGTCAGCGTCGCCGCCTCGCCGGGGATCGTCACGCCGCGGAGGGCGCGGGCGAGGGGGGCGAGGGGGCGGAGGTAGCCGGCGATGTCCTTGGTGCGCAGCATCCCGGTGACGAGATGGAGCGGCCGCGGCGGCAGGCGGGTCAGCGCCTCGGCGAGGGCGATGCCGGCGGCGGGGTTGTGGCCGCCGTCGAGCCAGAGCTCGGCGCCGCCCGCACCCGCACCCGCCGCCGCGACGAGCGGCCCGCGGCGCAGGCGCTGGAGGCGCGCCGGCCACTCGGGCCGCGCCAGCGCGGCGGCGCAGGCCGCCTCGTCCGCGCCGAGCGTGCGCAGGGCGGCGAGGGCGATGCCGGCGTTCTGCACCTGGTGGCGGCCGATCAGGGCCGGCAGCGGCAGGTCGAGCAGTCCCTGCGCGTCGAGGAAGGCGAGGCGGCCGTGCTCCTCCCAGACCTGCCAGTCGCGGTTGGCGACCGCGAGCGGCGCGCCGACGGCGTCGGCCCGGGCCTCGATGACCGCGAGGCCGTCCGGCTCCTGCTCGCCGATCACCGCCGGGACGCCCGGCCGCAGGATGCCGGCCTTCTCGCCGGCGATCTCGGCGAGGGTCTCGCCGAGGTACTGCTGGTGGTCGACCGACACCGGGGTGATGACCGAGAGGCGCGGGCGGTCGACGACGTTGGTCGCGTCGAGCCGCCCGCCGAGGCCGACCTCGAGAAGCGTCCAGTCCGCCGGCGTCTCGGCCATGGCGAGGAACGCCGCCGCGGTGGTGATCTCGAAGAAGGTGATCGGCTCCCCGCCGTTCGCGGCCTCGCAGCGCCCGAGCTCGGCGATCAGCCGCTCCTCGTCGATGAGCGCGCCCGCGAGGCGGATGCGCTCGTGGAAGCGGGCGAGGTGTGGCGAGGTGTAGACGTGGACGCGCGCGCCCGTCGCCTCGAGCCCGGCGCGGATCATCGCGACCGTCGAGCCCTTGCCGTTGGTGCCGGCGACGTGGACGACCGGTGGCAGGGCGCGCTCGGGGTGGCCGAGGGCGGCGAGGAGGCGCTCGACGCGGTCGAGGGTGAGGTCGATGACCTTGGGGTGGAGACCCATCAGCCGGTCGAGGACGGCGTCGCTCCCCGGGGCGGAGCCGCTCATTGCGCGGCCGTCTGGGTCTCCTCGGTCGGGGCGGGCAGGTCGCCCCGGACGTAGGGCGGATTGCCGGTCAGCATCCGCAGGATCGTCGCGAGCTCGTCGCGCATGTCCTTGCGCTGCACGACGCGGTCGAGCATCCCGTGGTCGAGCAGGTACTCGGCGCGCTGGAAGCCCTCGGGCAGGGTCTCGCGGATGGTCTGCTCGATCACCCGCGGCCCGGCGAAGCAGATGAGCGCGCCCGGCTCGGCGATCTGGATGTCGCCGAGCATGGCGTAGCTGGCGGTGACGCCGCCGGTCGTCGGGTTGGTGAGGACGACGACGTAGGGCAGCCCCGCCTCCTTCAGCATCTCGACGGCGACGGTCGAGCGCGGCATCTGCATCAGCGAGAGGATGCCCTCCTGCATCCGCGCCCCGCCGGCGGCGGAGAAGAGGACGAGGGGCGCCTTGCGCCGCACCGCGCGCTCGGCGCCGGCGACGATGGCGTTGCCGACGTGCATCCCCATCGAGCCGCCCATGAAGGCGAAGTCCTGGGCGGCGCAGACGACCTTGAGCTTGCCGATCTCGCCCTCGGCGACGAGCATCGCCTCCTCCTCGCCGGTCTTCTTGCGCGCCTCGCGCAGGCGGTCGGGGTATTTCTTCTGGTCCTTGAAGCCGAGCGGGTCGGTGACGGGCTTCGGCACCGCGACCTCGATGTAGACCCCGCCGTCGAAGAGCGCGGTGAAGCGGTCGCGCGGGCTGATCGCGAGGTGGTGGCCGCAGTTGGTGCAGACGTTGAGGTTGTCGGAGAGCTCGCGGTGGAAGAGCATGGTGCCGCAGCTGTCGCACTTCACCCACAGGTTCTCGGGCACCTCGCGCCGCGTGAAGAGCGAGTTGATCTTCGGGCGGACGTAGTTCGAGATCCAGTTCATCGGGCCTCCGGACGCGGGTCGGGTCGGGCAGGCGTCTAGATAGAACCGCGGTCCCGCGAATGCAATCGCCGGACCCGCACGCTGAGCGCGAGCCGCCAGGCGGTCCACGCCGCGAGGGTGGTCGCGATGTCGGCGACGAGCCACGCCCGCATCGGGTGGAGGGCGTCGACCGGCGAGACGTAGAGCGCGAGCGCCGCGGTCGGGCCCGGCATCGCGACGAGAAGCAGGGCGGCGACGTTGTTGGCGAAGTGGAGGCCGATCGCCGCCGAGAGGTTGCCGGTCACCGCGGTCACGTCGGCGAAGGCGAGGCCGACGGCGGTGGCCGCGGCGACGGCGAGCCAGGCGTCGGGGCCGTAGGCGGCCCGGTCCCAGTGCAGCGCGCCGAAGGCGAGGGCGGGGAGGAAGGCCCAGGCGAGGGGCGTCCGGAAGCGGGCGGCGAGGCCCTGCATCAGGTAGCCGCGGAAGACGAGCTCCTCGGCGGCGGTCTGCACGAGGACGAGCGGCAGCGCGAGCGGCAGGAGCCGCGCCCAGTCGCTCCACGCCGCCTGGCGGGCGGGGGGCGCGACGACGGCGGCGACGGCGGTCGCGACGACGACGAGGGCGGCGATGGCGGCGACGCCGGCGGCGAAGTCGCGGCGGCGGAAGCCGCCCGGCCCGAGCAGGCTCGCCGCGCCGCGGCGGTGGAGAAGCCGCGCGGCGACGATCGTGCCGAGGGCGAGGGCGGCGAAGCTCGCGAGGTAGAGGAGGAGCACGCCCCGCGGTTCCGGCGGCGCGGGGCGGAGGAGGACGAACGCCGCCGCCAGCCACAGCGCGGTCGCGAGGAGCAGCCCGGCGAGGAGGCGCCAGAGCGCCGGGCGGGTGCGGGCGGGGGCGACGAAGGCGTCGAAGGCGGGGGAGGCGGCGAAGGGCATCGGGCGACAGTAGGGCCTCCGGCGGCGGGGCCGCCAGAGGGCGGTGCTGCGTCAACGCGGCGTTTACCCCGGGCGCCGAAAGCTCTTCCGTCGGTCGGGAGCGCGCGGATGAACGAGAAGGACGACGAGCGGATCGGGTTCTCCGAGGAGGCGATCCGCGGCCTCCACGATCTCGAGCTGCGGCTGCCGCCGGCCGAGAGCTATGCCGCCGTCGTCCCGCCCCGGCCGCACTACTGGGGGCATCGCCAGCGCCTGAGGGACCGCTTCCTCGGGGGCGGGCACGCGGCGATGCCCGAGTACGAGCTGCTCGAGCTCGTGCTCTTCGACGCCATCCCGCGCATCGACGTGAAGCCGCTCGCCAAGGCGCTGCTCGCGGTCTTCGGCGATCTCAACGGCGTCGTCGCCGCCTCCGAGCACCGGCTGCTCCAGGTGCCGGGGACGACGCCGCGGGTGTTCTACCAGCTCAAGGTCGTCGAGGCGATCGCGCACCGGATGGCGCGGGCGCGGGTGATGGAACGCTCGGTGATCTCGTCGTGGGAGGCGCTGATGAGCTACTGCCGCACGGTGATGGCCTACCGCGACACCGAGCAGTTCCGCATCCTCTTCCTCGACCGCAAGAACGTGCTGATCGCCGACGAGGCTCAGGGAAAGGGCACCGTCGACCACGTGCCGGTCTATCCGCGCGAGGTGGCGAAGCGGGCGCTCGAGCTCAACGCGAGTGCGATCATCCTCGTCCACAACCATCCCTCGGGCGATCCGACCCCGAGCCAGGCCGACATCTCGATGACCGAGCAGATCGACATGGCCTGCGGCGCCATCGGCGTCGTCGTTCACGACCACGTCGTCATCGGCAAGGGCAGCGAGGCCTCGTTCAAGACGCTCGGCCTCCTCTGAGGGATCTCCGCGGGAGGGCTTCGATCCGCCCGGAGGCCATCTCGTCGCACGCGTGCGACGAGGGTCAAGCCGTTGATATCGCAAGGTTGTCAGCGCGGCGTTAACCGCGCGTTCATACTCGCAAAACGGTTAAAAGCACGGATGCGGGCGGCCTTGCGGAGGTCTCTCCGAGCGCGTTCGCGAGAAAGCGGGCCGCGACGATTGCTCGTTTTACGAATGTCTAATACACTCTTTACGATAGTGGTGCCGGTGGGACGCGACGCCCGCCGCGGGTGAGGTCGACTTGCGAGCGTAGAGGGGTGCGCGATGACGAAGATCCGTGTGTGGCTGAGCCATGATGGGTATCGCGACCCCGACGACAACCTCGCCCAGCTCGTCGGCGCCGCCCAGGCCCGCACCGTGGCGAAGTCGACGGCCGACGTCGCGGTGGCGGGGCTGATCTTCGGCGACGCCACCGACGGCGGCCAGTACCACATGTACTATCCGGCGCGCCCGACGCCGGCACGCATGGACGGCGACCCGCGCTTCGACGACGTGGCCAAGAACAAGGTCGCGGCCGGCAACTACGCCTTCTTCCAGAAGTACGGCAAGGCGGCGATCAAGCAGATGGCCCCGGGCTGGCAGGTCATCGACTCGGTCCAGGGCGAAGTCGAGCGGACGTGGAACTACCATCCGACGTCGATCAACGGGCTGTCCAAGGCGTCGCGCGAGCTCTTCACCGACATCCGCGCGGCGATCAACAAGGGCGGCAACGCCAACACCAAGGAGGTGGTCGTCTACTCCGCCGGCGGCGGCGCCCACGTCGCGGCGGAGGCGATCGCGCTCCTCCGCCACCAGGGCTTCGGCGAGGCGGTCATCGTCAAGCACTTCGCCATCGTCCAGCACGGGCGCACCAACTTCGCGCTGAACCTCGAGCCCGAGGCGCGCAACATCACCCGGGCCTACACGATCCCGATCTCGAAGCAGGATCTCGACGTCTACACCAACGGCATGTCGGGGCCGGGCCTCGGCAAGCTGGCGCGCGGCGGCACCTATCTCGACGGCAGCGGCTTCGGCGACAAGATGGCCCTCGCCCTCGACGTCGCCCAGGGGCTGCGCCCGTTCCAGAACCTCGGGGCGAACAAGACCTTCAAGAAGACCACCGACGGCTCCGACGCCGGCAGCCACGCCTTCGCCGTCGACAAGTCGGCACTGCTCGCCCACTGGTGGGACCGCCTCAAGCCCGGCGAGACCCTGCCGAGCGCGACCGGGCGCGAGCATCAGGTCGAGAAGGCCGACGGCGGCCACCGCCTCCGGGTGATCTACGACGACTTCACCTGGCAGGACGCGCGCGCCCTGATGAACCGCTCGCACGCCGCGGCGCTCGACGGGGCGCCGGAGACGAGCGCGCAGACGGCCGCGCAGACGGCGGTGCAGGCGAAGGCGGTCGCGGCGCCGGACGGCGACGCCGTGGCGGGCGCGAC
>CAZEGY010000228.1:3712-6073 GCA_964511815.1 uncultured Rhodovulum sp. | reverse complement strand
CGGGGCGGCGAAGGCGAGGCTGTCCATGCGGTCGAGCATGCCGCCGTGGCCCTCGACCATGCTGCCCCAGTCCTTGGCGCCGAGCGAGCGCTTGACCGCGGAGAGGACGAGGCCGCCGGCGAAGCCGGCGAGGACGATGGCGAGCGCCATCGCGAGGGCCTGGAGGGGGCTGAACGGGGTGAGCCAGAAGAGCGCGGCGCCGAGGAGGGTGGCGGCGGCGCCGCCGCCGAGGAAGCCCTCCCAGGTCTTGGAGGGGCTGACGCGCGGCGCGATCCGGCGGCGGCCGAGGGTCTTGCCGAAGACGTACTGGAGGACGTCGCTGCCCTGCACCACGAGGAGGAGGAAGGCGAGGAGGCCGAAGTTGCCGGCGGGCGCCCCGGGGACGTCGAGCAAGAGCACGGCGGGGACGTGGCTCGTGCAGTAGACCGCCAGCATCAGCGCCCACTGGATCTTGGCGATACGCGGCAGGAAGCCGGCGGTGTCGCCGGAGAGCGCCGAGATCAGCGGCAGGAGCAGGAAGGCGTAGACCGGGATGGCGATGGCGAAGAGGCCGTACCAGTCGGCGAGGAGCAGCAGGTACTGGAGCGGCAGGAAGAGATAGAAGGCGGCGGCGAGGGTGTAGTGGTCGGCGACGGGCGTCGGCGTCAGCGAGGTGAACTCGCGCAGGCACCAGAACGAGACGAGCGCGAAGAGCACGGTCGTCGCGACCGGGCCGAGGGCGAAGGCGAGCGCGAGGAGCGCGACCATCACCCACCACGAGAGGATGCGGTCGTCGAGGTTCGAAAGCGTCGGCGACGGGCCGCGGCGGGCGAGGAGCCGGCCGGTGGCGGTGGCGCCGGCGAGGGCGGCGAAGAGGCCGAGGAAGAGCAGGACGAGGGGGCGGGCGAGGAGGTCGGTCACGGCTGCGGCCACGGTTGCGGGCAAGCTGCGGGCAGGGCTTCAGGCAGGGCTTCAGGCATCGGCGGCGGCCTCGGGATGGGCGCTGCGGCCGAGGGCGATGACGGCGTCGCGGGCGCGGGCGAGGAAGGGGTTGCGCTCCTCGCCGAGGCCGACGCGGAGGGGCGCGCCGAAGAGGACGCCGGTCGAGACCGGGACGGGGACGAGGGTGCCCTTCGGCCAGGCGCGGTGGAGGTTGTCGAGGTAGACCGGGACGAGCTCGACGCCGGGGAAGTCGCGGGCGAGGTGGTAGAGGCCGGAGCGGAAGGCCGCGGGCAGGAGCTGCGGGTGGCGGGTGCCCTCGGGAAAGACGATGAGCGAGGCGCCGTCGCGCAGCGCGTCGGCGAGGGGCAGGAGGGCGTCGGCGCCGGCGCCGCGCTCGATGAGGACGGCGCCGAGGGTCGAGAGCGCGAGGTGGCGGCGGAGGCGGTCGCCGCCCCAGTAGTCGGCGGCGGCGACCGGGCGGGTGGTGGCGCGCAGCGACCGGGGCAGGGCGGCCCAGAGGACGAGGGTGTCGAGGTGGCTCGTGTGGTTGGCGAAGTAGATGCGCTGGGCCGGCGTCGGCACCGTGCCGATCCAGCGGGCGCGGCCGCCGACGAGGAAGCGCATGGCGCCGATGAGGAGCGGGGCGATCACGGGGCGATGTCCGGGGTGCTGGCAGGAGCGATCACGGGGGCGCAGACGGGGGCGATCGCGGGGGCGGTCACAGGGCGCGCGCGATGTGGCGGAGGCGGCGGGCGATGGTCGCGAGCGTGCCGAGGAGGATCGCCCAGAGGACGAGGGCGGGGAGGGCGGTGGCGGCGCCGGCGAGGGCGGTGGCGAAGCCGAGGAGCGCGCCGGCGGTGACCGCGGCCATGCGGTGCTGCTTCGCCATCGGGCCGAGGAAGGCCTGGGGCTGGCCGAGCGCGCCGCCGACCTGGCGGACGTAGGCGCAGGCGACCGCGGCGAGCGCGGTCCACAGGCCGAGCGTCGGCGTGCCGGCGGCGGCGCCGAAGGCGGCGAGGATCGCGGTGTCCTCGAGGCGGTCGGGGACCTCGTTCCAGAGCGGGCCGGTCGGCGCGCCGAGGCCGCCCTCGACGGCGACGAGGCCGTCGAGGAGGTTGGCGAGCAGGCGGAGCTGGACGAGGGCGGCGGCGAGGAGCCAGAGCGCCGGGCGGCCGGGGGTGGCGAGGAGCGCGAGGGCGGCGAGGACGGCGAAGGCGATCCCGGCGGCGGAGATCGCGTTCGGCGCGACGCCGGCGCGGGCGAGGCCGGCGGCGAGGCGCTGCATCGCCGGCAGGCGGCGCGCGGCGAGCGGGCGGCGGTTGGCGAGGGGGTCGTCGGCGGTCATCGCGGCGATGCTAGCGCGGCGGAGCCGGGGGCGGAAGGCGGCGCGCGCCGGGTGCCGCGCGCCGCGGGTCACGGGCCGGGGACCACGGGCCGGGG
>CAZEGY010000228.1:2197-3612 GCA_964511815.1 uncultured Rhodovulum sp. | reverse complement strand
ATAGACAGACAAGTCTGTCTATGGACCATACAGATCTGTCTGCTAGAGTCAACCGCATGGCCACGACCGTTCCGCAGACCGATTCCGCCGAGAGCGCCGCGCGCCGGCGGCTGCTCGATACCGCCACCCGTCTCTTCTATGGCGAGGGCACCCGCGCTGTCGGCATCGACCGCATCATCGCCGAGGCCGGGGTGGCGAAGGCGACGTTCTACAACCACTTCCCGTCGAAGGACGCCCTCGTCCTCGCCTACGTCGAGGAGCAGGACCGGCTCGGGCGGGAGGCGGTCGCGGCACTCGCCGGGGCGACGCCGCGCGCGCGGATCGCGGCGATCCTCGGGCGGATCAGCGACGCCGTCGTCGGCGGCGGCTACCGGGGCTGCCCGTTCCTCAACACCGCCGCCGAGTACGCCGACCCGCGGAGCCCGGTGCGCCGGGCGATCGCGGCGCGGCGGGCGTGGTATCACGGGGTCCTCCGCGACCTGCTCGCGGAGGATGGCGACCCGGCGCCGGAGGCGACCGCCTCGCTCCTCGTCGCCCTGTCGGACGGCCTGCTCGAGAGCGCCTATCTCGACGACGCGGAGGCGGTCCCGGCGCTGGTCGCGGCGGCGCTCGACAGGGTGCTCGTCCGCCGCCCCTAGCGGCCCCGGCGTCAGGCGCGGGCGGCGTCCATCTCGGCGCGCATCCGGGCGATGGCGGCCTCGAGGCCGGTGAAGATCGCCTCGCCGATCAGGAAGTGGCCGATGTTGAGCTCGCGGACCTCGGGGAGGGCGGCGATCGGCGCGACGTTGTCGAAGGTCAGGCCGTGGCCGGCGTGGACCTCGAGGCCGAGGCCGGCGGCGAAGGTCGCCATTTCGGTCAGGCGGGCGAGCTCGCGGGCCTCCAGGGCGGCGTCGGCGGCGAGGCCGGCCTCGCAGTAGGCGCCGGTGTGGAGCTCGATCACCGGGGCGCCGATGCGGTGGGCGGCCTCGATCTGGCGGCGGTCGGCGGCGATGAAGATCGACACGCGGATGCCGGCGTCGCGCAGCGGCGCGATGAAGTGGGCGAGGCGGTTCTCGTCCTGCGCGACCTCGAGCCCGCCCTCGGTGGTGCGCTCCTCGCGGCGCTCGGGGACGATGCAGACCGCGTGCGGGCGGTGGCGGAGCGCGATCGCCTGCATCTCGTCGGTCGCGGCCATCTCGAGGTTCAAGGGCAGGCTCAGCGCCTCGATCAGGCCGGCGATGTCGGCGTCGGTGATGTGGCGGCGGTCCTCGCGCAGGTGGGCGGTGATGCCGTCGGCGCCGGCGGCCTCGGCGAGGCGGGCGGCGCGCAGCGGGTCGGGGTAGGGGCCGCCGCGGGCGTTGCGGACGGTCGCGACGTGGTCGATGTTGACCCCGAGCCTCAGCCGGTTCCGGTCCGTGCGCGTCATGGCCCCGTGC
>CAZEGY010000228.1:0-2097 GCA_964511815.1 uncultured Rhodovulum sp. | reverse complement strand
GCGTCATGGCCCCGTGCTCCCTTCGCTGCCGCCCGGAGGGTAGGGCTTCGCCGCCGGCGCCGCCAGTCGCTCGTGCGCCCGGGCGAGCATGCGCGCCCGGCGCCGGCGCTGATAGGCGCCGACGAGCGCCCGGACGAGGTAGTAGAAGAACACCGAGGTGATCAGCCCGGGAAGGATGCCGCCGATCAGGTAGGGCAGGAACACCTGGCTGTAGACCGCCATGACCTTGTCCCACTCGCTCACCCCCATGCCGAACCACGAGAGCATCGTCTGCCACAGGCCGTCGAGCGCCCCGGCGAGGGCCTGGTCGACGCGCTCGAAGCTGCGGCCGCTCGGCCCGCCGCCGCCGAGCACCCGCCGGCCGATCGCCATCGAGACCCACGCGATGAAGGGCAGCGTGACCGGGTTGCCGACCACCTGACCGATGGCGGCGGCGAGGATGTTGCCGCCGATCAGCCAGGCGAGCCCCATCGCGCCGAAGAGGTGGAGCCCGAAGAGCGGCGTGAACGACATGAAGACGCCGCAGCAGAAGCCGAGGGCGATGCGGTGCGGCGTGTCGGGCAAGCGCCGCACCCGGTGCGCGATGTACTCGATCGACCGCCGCCAGCCGCCACGGGGCAGGATCGCCTCCCGCATGCGGACGGAGATGGGCGGCCTGTCGCGACGCTTGAATACCATGGACCCCCGGTCAGCCCCCTTCCCGGGACTCCGTACCTTGCGCTGTCAGCCGCGACCCGCCGCAACGGCGGGCGCCTGGCGGAACCGCCGGACCTGCGCCACGTCCGAATCGGCGTCGATCGCGGTCAGGACATGGGTCAGGTGTTCCATATCCCGAACCTCGATATCAACGACCATACGGTAGAAATCGGGTTTCCGGTCGGTAAAGACGATGTCGGTAATGTTGGCGCGCTGCTCGCCGATCAGGGTGCAGATGCGCCCGAGGACGCCGGCGTCGTTGGCCATCGTCACCTCGATGCGGGTGGCGTGGTCGGGGCGGGCCTGGCCCTCGCCCCAGCGCAGGTCGAGCCAGCGGTCGGGGGCGTCCTCGAAGGCCGAGAGCTCGGCGCAGTCGATGGCGTGGATCATCACGCCCTTGCCGCGCACGGCGATGCCGACGATGCGCTCGCCGGGGATCGGGTTGCAGCAGGGGGCGGGGCGCGCCACCTGGCCCGAGTCGAGGCCGAGGACCACGGGCGCGAACTCGTCGGTACGGCGCGGGTGGGCGGCGACGTCGCGGAGGAGCTCGGGATAGAGCGTCGCGACGAGCTCCTTGCCGGTCATCTCGGCGGCGCCGAGGCGGGCGAGCACCTCCTCGCCGTCCTCGACGCCGAGGCGCTTGGCCGCGGCCTCGAGCGCCTTGTCGGTCGCCTTCTTGCCGACGCGCTCGAGGGCGACGCGGGCGATCTCGCGGCCGAGGCGGACCTGGGTGGCGCGCTGCTCTCCGCGGAGGGAGCGGCGGATCGCGGCCTTGGCGCGGCCGGTGACCACCATGTCCTCCCAGGAGGGCTGCGGGCGCTGGCCCTCGGCGCGGATGATGGTGACGGTCTGGCCGTTGCGGAGCTTGGTCCACAAGGGCACGCGCTGGCCGTCGACCTTGGCGCCGACGCACGAGTCGCCGATGCGGGTGTGGATCGCGTAGGCGAAGTCGATCGGCGTGGCGCCGCGCGGCAGCTTCACCACCTCGCCCTTGGGGGTGAAGCAGAACACCTGGTCGGTGAACATCTCGAGCTTGACGTGCTCGAGGAATTCCTCGTCCTCCTGGCCCTCGAAGCGCTCGGTGAGCGAGCGCAGCCACTTGAAGGGGTCGACCGCGAACGGGTTCTCGAAGCGCTCGCCGTTCTTGTAGGACCAGTGGGCGGCGACGCCGGTCTCGGCGACCGCGTGCATCTCGGCGGTGCGGATCTGGACCTCGACGCGCTTGCCGTCGCGCCCCGAGACGGTGGTGTGGATCGAGCGGTAGCCGTTCGACTTCGGCTGGGAGATGTAGTCCTTGAAGCGTCCGGGCACCGCGCGCCAGCGCCGGTGGACGGCGCCGAGGGCGGTGTAGCAGTCCTCGACCGAGCCGGTGACGATGCGGAAGCCGTAGATGTCGGAGAG
>CAZEGY010000227.1:0-6092 GCA_964511815.1 uncultured Rhodovulum sp. | reverse complement strand
GAGCGCAATCCCTAAGCGTCCCCGGTCCCCGGGTCAACGCCCGCTCGAGGCCCGGGCCGATACCTCGTTCGGAGGCGTCGGCGTCACCCCGAGCGGTGGCGATTCGCCTCGCCGGCGAGGGACCGCACGAGGGCGAGGACCGACTCCCGGGTCTCGGCGTCGCCGATCGCGGAGAAGGCATCGTTCAGCGTGCGCATCTCGTCGCCGCGGGTCTGTTCCCGCTCGCGGTTCGTCGCCTCGCCCTCGCCATCGACGCCGATGAAGAAATGGCTCGGCGTCACCCCGAGGAACGTGGCGATCTGGTAGAGGCGCCCGGCCCCGATCCGGTTCGTCCCCTTCTCGTACTTCTGGATCTGCGAGAACGTGAGGCCGAGATGGCGGCCGAGCCGCCCCTGGCTGATCCCCAACGCCTCCCGGCGCTGGCGTATCTGCGTCCCGACGTGGACGTCGATATCACCCGCCGACATCTTCACGGAATTCACCCCGTAACTCCCCCTTGGCATGCCCGCCCGCCGTCGGCATCGCCCGACGCGGCTAGGCTCCTCGTCCCCACAAGGCCATCTCGGAAGTTATCGTGAAGCAGGCGGAGGATTGCCACGGAAAAAGATTACAACAGTTAATCCTAAAATCGATGCGATTGCGATCAAGCCAAGGAGATCTCCCGTTACGATATATGGCGTAGGGGCAAGACTGCTCGGCAAAGTCGTATCCACCACCCCCGCGACACCGAGACCGAGCACGCCGACGAGGCGCCCGTAGGGGTCGATCATTGCGCTGATGCCGGTATTGGCCGCTCGCGCAAGTGGCAATCCCTGCTCGATCGCCCGGACGCGGGCCTGGGCGAGGTGCTGGTACGGACCGGAGGCCTCGCCGAACCAGGCGTCGTTGGTGACCTGGAGGAGCCACTCGGGACGCCCTTCCGGCGCACGCAGACCCTGCGGGAAGATCGCCTCGTAGCAGATGAGCGGCAGGAACGGCGGGATGCCCGGGGTCGAGATCACCCGCGGCCCCGGCCCGGGGGTGAAGCCGCCGCCGGTCAGCGTCGTCAGCGCCGGGATGCCGAGGCGGGCGACGAGGCCCGGGAACGGGACGTACTCGCCGAACGGCACGAGGCGGTGCTTGTCGTAGACGGCCGCAGGAGACCCGTCCGGGTTGAGCACGGCGAGGGAGTTGAACCACTGCGTCTCCCCCCCGGGCGCCACCCCGGCGCGCTGGATGCCGAGAATCAGCCGCCCCGGCGCGGCCGCGGCCGCCGCCTCGGCGAGGAGGTCGGGGCGGTCGTCGAGGAGGAAGGGCACCGCGGTCTCCGACCAGACGGCGATGTCGGCGCGCGGCTCGGCCGCGGTCAGCGCGAGGTGGCGGTCGTAGAAGACCTGCGCCATCCCCGGCTGCCACTTCAGCGCCTGGTCGGCGTCGGGCTGGACGAGTCGCACCGTCACCCTGGGCGCGCGCTCCGGCAGGGGCTGCGCCAGCCGCCACGCGCCCCAGCCCCAGCCGGCGCCGACGAGGACGGCCGCGAGCGCCAGCGCCCGCCACGACCCCGTCGCGGGAAGGAGCGCCGCGGCGAGGGTGAGGAGCCCGAGCCCGTGCGGGCCGAAGAGCGCGACGGTCTGGATCACCGGCGTCTCCACCCAGGCATAGGCGGGGAGGCCCCAGGGAAACCCGGTCAGCGCGTAGGACCGCACGAGGTCGGCGAGCGCCCAGAGCGCCGCGAGCGCGAGGAGGCGCCCGGCGCCCTGCGGCCAGAACGCCCGGGCGAGGGCGAAGGGCGGCGCCCAGAACAGCGCGAGCCCGCCGGCCATGCCGGCGAGCGCGAACGGCGCCATCCAGCCGAAGACCTCGGGCTCGACGAGGAACGGGTCGACGATCCAGAACAGCGCCGCGGCGAAGTGCGCCGTCCCCGCCACCCAGCCGAGGAGCAGCGCCCCGCGCCAGCCGGCGGTGCCGTCGAGGAGCCAGGCGAGCGGCGGCAGGGCGAGGAAGAGGACGACGGGCCACGAGACCGGCGGCTGGGCGAGCGCCGTCGCCCCCCCGAGCGCGGCGGCGAGCGCGAGGCGGCGCAGGCCGGCGAGCGCCGCCACGCGGCCCGGGAGGCGGCGCACGCGGGTCCCGGGCCTACGCGGCCGCGGTCGCCGTGGCGCCGCCGCGCGACGCGAGCCGGACCCGGAGCCGCCCGATCTTGCGGGCGTCGGCGTCGAGCACGTCGAACTCGGTGCCGTCGGGATGCACCACCACCTCGCCCTGCACCGGCACCCGGCCGGCGAGGCGGAAGACGAGGCCGCCGAGGGTGTCGACCTCCTCGGCGTGGGGGTCGGCGAGGCGGACCCCGGTCATCGCCTCGAAGTCCTCGAGGTCCATGCGGCCCTCGACGAGATAGACCCCGGGCGCCTCCTCGGTCCACAGGTCGCCCTCGGCCTCGTCGTGCTCGTCGGAGATGTCGCCGACGATCTGCTCGAGCAGGTCCTCGAGGGTGACGAGGCCGTCGACCCCGCCGTACTCGTCGATGACCAGCGCCATGTGGACGTGCGCGGCCTGCATCCGCTGGAGCAGCACCCCGATCGGCATCGACGGCGGCGCGTAGAGGAGCGGCCGCAGCAGCGCCCCGAGGTCGAAGGCCGGGCCGTCGGCGCCGAACCCGTGGGTCAGCGAGAGATCCTTGAGGTGGACGAGCCCGAGCGGATGGTCGAGCGTCTCGTTGTAGACCGGGAGCCGCGTCAGCGTGCTCTCGCGGAAGACGCCGGCGACCTCGGCGAGGCTCGCGTCGATCGGCACCGCGACGACGTCGGCGCGCGGCACCGACACGTCGTCGACCCGCATCCGCCTGAGCTTGCGCAGGTTCAGCCGGACATCGCGCGCCGAGACGCTCTCGGCACTGCCCGGCGCTGGCGGCGGTCCGTCCTCGTCATCGGGGGAATCGCGGCGGAAGAGCCGCGAGAAGAAGGAAGATCGGGAGCTACTGTCCGGATCCTCGTCGGCGGCGCGCGACGTACTGGTCGCAGGCCCGTCGTTCTGTTCGCCCATCACTCCTGTCCGGACGCCGCGCCCGAGGGGCGCTCCTCGCGCGAATATGGGTCGGCGATGCCCATCGTGGCAAGGGCCTTCGACTCGATCGCCTCCATCGTCTCGGCTTCGTCGTCCGCCGCGTGGTCGTGGCCGAGGAGGTGCAGCGTCCCGTGGACGACGAGGTGCGCCGCATGGTCGGCGAGCGTCACCCCCGCCGCCGCCGCCTCGCGGGCGCAGGTGTCGTAGGCGAGCGCGATGTCGCCGATGAAGAGCGGCCCCTCGCCAGGCAGGCCCGGCGGCTCCTCGGGCGCCGCTCCGTCGAAGGCGGGCCAGGAGAGCACGTTCGTCGGCTGGGGCTTGCCGCGGAAGTCGGCGTTGAGCGCGGCGATGCGCGCGTCGTCGCAGGCGAGGAGCCCGATCTCGTGGAGCTCCGGGTCGCGCGCCACCGCGACGAGCGCCGCCCGCGCCGCCCGCTCGGCGACCAGGTCGATCCCCGCCGCCTCCCAGCGCGGATCCTCGACCACGGTCTCGACGACTTCGGGCATGGCGTTCAGGCATCCCCCGGCGCCGCGCTCTCGTAGGCGCGGATGATCCGGGCGACGAGCGGGTGGCGCACCACGTCCTCGGCGGTGAAGCGGGTGAAGCCGATGCCGGGCACGTCGCGGAGGATGCGCTCGGCCTCGACGAGCCCCGACTTCACCCCGCGCGGCAGGTCGATCTGGGTGGTGTCGCCGGTCACCGCCATGCGGCCGCCCTCGCCGAGGCGGGTCAGGAACATCTTCATCTGCATCGTCGTCGCGTTCTGCGCCTCGTCGAGCACGACATAGGCGCTCGCCAGCGTCCGCCCGCGCATGAAGGCCAGCGGCGCGATCTCGATCTGCTTCTCCTCGATCAGCTTCGCCACCTGCTTCGGCGGGAAGAAGTCGTTCAGCGCGTCGTAGAGCGGCTGCATGTAGGGGTCGACCTTCTCCTTCATGTCGCCGGGCAGGAAGCCGAGCCGCTCGCCGGCCTCGACCGCCGGGCGCGAGAGGATGATCCTGTCGACGCGGCCCTCGATGTACATCGACACCGCCGCGGCGACGGCGAGGTAGGTCTTGCCGGTGCCCGCCGGCCCGAGGCCGAAGACGAGCTCGTTGCGGAAGAGGTTGCGGACGTAGGCCTTCTGCGACGGCGTCCGCGGCTCGACGAGCTTGCGGCGGGTGCGGATCTCGATCGGCTCGCCCGAGAACATGTCGAGCTGCCCCGCCGTCGACCCCGGGCGCGCCGCGGCGGGCGCGTCGCCCTCGCCCGGCAGCGTCCTGATCGCCGCGTCGATGTCGCCCGGCGTGACCGGGCGGCCCTGCTCGAGGCGGTGGTAGAGGCCGTGCAGCACCCGCTCGGCCGCCGCGCGCTCGTCGGCGCTGCCGTGGAGCGCCAGCTCGTTGCCGCGCCGGCGCACCTCGACGCCGAGCCGCGCCTCGATCTGCACGATGTTGCGGTCGAGCTCGCCGCAGAGATCGATGAGGAGGCGGTTGTCGGGAAACTGCAGGACCGTGTCGGAAGAAGCGTCCGGCTTCGAGGCGGGGTTCTGGGCGGCGATCGCCAATGGGCCTCCGGCAGGTTCGAGGACATGTCCGTCCTCCTCCGAGACTGCCCCACGCCGCCCGGCCACGCAAGCGTCTTGCGCCTCAGGGTTGACGGCCGCGCGCGGCGACGAAGACCCGGATCATCCAGCCGAGCATCACCGCGTTCAGGAGGTGCCAGAGGAAGTGCGTCCCGAGCGGGAACGCGCCGCAGACGGCTTCGTCGATCGTGCGGAAGAACAGCGAGACGGCGAGGAGGCCGGCGCCGACCGCGAGCCCCCGCGCCGTCGCCGGCGCCCGGCCCGCGAGGAGGCCGGCGTAGGCGAGGATGAGGATCGGCACCGGCGCGTAGGAGACCGAGCCGTTGAGCGGGCCGACCGCTGCGGCGATCAGCCGCGCCACCCCCGCGGCGAGCGGCACGAACGCCGCCGCGGCGAGGACGCCCGCCCACCACGGCGCGGCGAAGAAGCGGACGGTGGCGAGGGCGAGATAGACGAGGATGAAGATCTGGATCGGAACGACGTCGGCCATCATCGCCCAGACCTGCGCGTGGGTGTGGAAGAGGAACGAGCCGATGCCGATGACCGCGAGGATCGCCGCCAGCGCCTGCCCGGCGCGGTCGCCGGCGCGGGCGGCGAGGCGCCACGACACCGCGGCGGCGACGAGGAAGGCCGCGTTGGTCAGGGCGTTGACCGGCTCGGACCAGTAGCTCGCGTCGATCCGCTCGCAATAGCTGTTGACCGACCGAAACCAGTCCACCGACAGTCCTCCCCGGGAGCGGCCCCGACGCGGGCCGCGCGCGCAGCATCACATGGGGAGACACGCGATGCGACTGTTTTGGCTCGGGCATTCGGGGTTCCGCATCGAGATCGCGGACCAGGTCCTGCTCGTCGACCCGTGGCTCTCCGGCAACCCGCTGTTCGACGCGGAGCGCCGCGCCGAGGCGATCGCCGGCGCCACCCACGTCCTCGTCAGCCACGCCCACGGCGACCACGCCAGCAACGTCGTCGAGATCGCGACCGAGCTCGGCATCCCGGTCGTCGGCATCTACGACCTCGTGAGCTTCTGGGAGGGCGAGCACGGCATCGAGGGCGTCGGCTTCAACCGTGGCGGCACCGTGCAGCTCGGCGAGGTGGCGGTGACGCTCGTCAACGCCGTCCACTCCTCGTCCTACGGCGGCGCCGAGGGCCCGGTCTACGGCGGCGGCGAGTCGGGGTTCATGATCGCCGGCGAGGGCAGGACCATCTACTTCTCCGGCGACACCGACGTGACGATGGACATGGAGATCTTCGAGGACCTCCACCACCCCGAGATCGGCATCCTCTGCGCCGGCGGGCACTTCACCATGGACATGAAGCGCGCCGCCTACGCGGCGAAGCGGTTCTTCAACTTCGAGACGGTGATCCCCTGCCACTACCGGACCTTCCCGCTCCTCGCCCAGGACGCCGACGAGCTCGCCGCGGCGCTGCCCGGCGTCACCGTCATCGAGCCGGAAGTCCTCGTGCCGATCGAGCTCTGAAAGACCCC
>CAZEGY010000226.1:0-6123 GCA_964511815.1 uncultured Rhodovulum sp. | reverse complement strand
GGGAACCGGCGGATGCCGTCCTGGACGGCGACCGCAAGTCGTCGGCGGTGCCGATCTCGAAGAAGTTCTCGCCCGGCATGGTGAAGAGGCTCGGCGCGGCGTCGCGGTACTGCGGGTCGCGGAGGAGCGCGGGCGGCACCGAGACGATGTCGACGCCGGCGCGCTCGGCGGCCTCGGCCTCGTCGAGCGTCATCACCCGCAGCATGGTGAGCTGGCGGGTGCCCTTCAGGGCGCGGAGGTCGGCGACGGTCGGGCGCTTGCGGGCCATCCTCAGATCCCGATCAGCACCTTCCCGTCCTCGACGCGGACGGGATAGGTCTGGAGGGCGACGCAGACCGGGGCGCCCTTGGGGGCGCCGGTCTTGTAGTCGAAGCGGCCGTTGTGCTTCGGGCACTCGATGATCCCGTCCATGACGAGGCCGTCGGCGAGGTGCACCCGCTCGTGGGTGCAGAGGCCGTCGGTGGCGAAGAACTCGTCGTCGGGCGAGCGGTAGATCGCGAAGGTGCGGTCGCCGTGGTCGAAGCGGATCACGTCCTCCTCCTCGACGTCGTCGACGGCACAGGCTTCGATCCATTCGGGCATTCGTTCGTCTTTCCTCGCTGTCCGGGCGGCGGCCCGGAGGGCTACTCGGCGGCCGCTGTCGGCAGGTCGTGGAACTCGGCGCGGTAGGGCCGCGCCGTCGGGGGCAGCTCGCGGACGAGGTAGAAGTCCTCGTAGCGGAGCTGGCGGCGGACCACCGGCCAGACCTCGCGGTAGGCGTGCCACATCGACGGGTTGGGCGCGGGCAGGTCGTGCTTGATCATCTCGTGGAGCCGCGGAAGGGCGTGGTAGGGGACCATCGGGAACATGTGGTGCTCGACGTGGTAGTTCATGTTCCAGTAGATGAACCGCGAGACCCTGTTCATGTAGACCGTGCGGGTGTTCAGCCGGTGGTCGGTGACGTTGTCGGCGAGGCCGATGTGCTGGAGGAGCCCGGTCAGCACCATGTGCCAGGTGCCGTAGAGCCGGGGCGTGCCGACGAGCAGGATCGGCAGCCACGAGCGCGTGCCGAGGGCGAGCGCGATCGTCAGGGCGTAGACCGCCATGTGCCAGCGCGCGGCGCGCACCGCCCTCGGCCATTCCGACTCGGGGATCATGTCCTTCTCGTCGGCCGAGAGATTGCCGCAGGCGTTGCGGACCAGCGTCGGCAGCGCGTAGCGGAAGTCGGTGAGGCCGGTGAAGGCGAGGCCGGCGCGCAGGAGGTCGGGCGGGCGCATCACCGCGATCTCGGCGTCGCGGCCGACGATGATCGTGTCGGTGTGGTGGCGGGCGTGGCTCCACCGCCAGGTCACCGGGTTGCGCATCAGCATGAACGAGGCGATCTGGTAGACGACGTCGTTCATCCAGCGGGTGCGGAAGGCGGTGCCGTGGCCGCACTCGTGCCAGCGCGAGTCCGACGCCGAGGCGTAGAGGACGCCGTAGACCGCGAAGAACGGCACGCACCACCACGTCCCCCACGTCCAGACCGCGCCGGCGGCGGAGAGGACGAGGACGCCGAGCCAGATCGCGGTGTCGCGGATCGCCGGCTGGTCGGCGCGCTGCATCAGCGCCTTCATCTCCTTGCGCGATACCTCGGTGTGATACCACTCGGCCGAGGCGAGGCCGGTCTCGATGGCGTAGCGGGTGCTGGCGCCGGTGAGGCTGTAGTCGCGCTTCGGGCGTTGCAGCGTCATCGTCCGCTCCTCTCTCCGCCCAGCGCCGGGAAGCGCCCGGTCGGGGCGGGATAGTCCTCGTCCGGCTGCCGCGCCACGGCGGCGATGCGCGCCTCGGCGGCGGCGATGGCGGCGGCGCCGTCGAGGACGCGGAAGGTCGCGGCGTAGTCGCGGCCCTCGTCGTGCCCGAGCCAGATCATCTCGCCCCGCTCCCGCGCCGCGCGGTTGCCGAGGACATGGTGGGTCGAGGGCTCGAGGCCGAGCGCGTACTGGCCGGCGCGGAAGTGCTGCCACTCGTAGAAGCACGGGAGTTCGGCCTTGCGGGTCTCGACCTCGAAGCCGAGGCCGAGGCGGTCGTTGACCACCGCCGCCGAGACCCGGCCTTGCGCGTCGGCGGCGAGCTCGTGCTGCCAGACCTGCTCGCGGAAGGGATGCCGCGGGCCGGGGAAGGTGCGGTAGCCGACGTCTTGCGCGCGGTAGGCGTCGGCGTGGGAGGCCCAGAGCACCTCGGCGACCGGGGCGACGAGGCGGGCGCCCTCGTCGAGGAGCGGGTAGCCGACGTTGACGTGGTAGAAGAACATGTGCGGGGTGCGGTCGAAGCCGTGGTTCACCACCCGGTCGCGGATGCGGATCTCGCTGCCGCCGACGTCGGCCTCGACGCGGCGCAGCAGATGGAGGTCCTCGCCGAACACCGCCGCCTGGCGGACGATGCCCTCGGCCCACAGCACGCAGGCGTCGCCCTCCCAAGCCTCTCCGTAGCCGGTGAGCCGCGCCGGGATGCCGCCGACCCGGCCGTGGAGGCCGTGGCGCACGCTCGCCCGCCGCGGGTAGTCGTAGCCGTCGGCCGGAACCTCCTCCGGCCCGAGGACGTGGTCGAGGCCGCAGGTGGCGACGAGGCCGGAGAACGAGCGCAGGAAGCCGAGGCCGTCCTCGCCCTCGTGGTCGGCGAGGGCGGGGTGGCGGAAGCCGGTCGGCGAGTGCCAGCCGATCGCCTGCCCGCGGAAGTCGCAGTCGGCGATGTCGAGGGCGCGGTCGACGAGGAGGGTGAAGCGCAGGCCCGAGCCGGTGCGGAACTCGAGCATCCGCACCCCGCGCTCGACGCCGTCGCCGAGGGTCATCAGCCGGACGCCCGCGACCTGCGCGAGATCGCCGGTCCGCGCGGCGAGGTCGCGGTGCGTCAGCTGCTGACCGTAGAGCTCGACCACGCCCGTGCCTCCTCAGACCCCGTTGTCGCGGAACTTGCCGTCGAGGAACGCCTTCGCCCGCGGCACGTCGTCCTCGGCGAGGTGCTCGATGATCACCGGGATGTTCGGGTGCTTCTCGGCGAGACGGCGGAGGTAGAGGTCGTAGTCGAGCGACCCGAGGCCCGGGGCCGGCAGCTCGATCTCGCCGACGCCGCGGAAGGTGTGGCTCTCGAGCGCGTCGGCGTCGCCGATGTCGGCGTGCTTCTCGGACTTGTCGTCGCCCGAGCGCTTGACGTCCTTGGCGTGGGCGATGCGGACCTTGTCGGAGAGGGTGTCGAAGACCTGGTTCAGGATGCGGTCCATGTCGTCGATGTTGTGGGTCTCGAAGTAGTTGGTCGGGTCCATGAGCAGCCCGAGGCCGGGGTGGTCGACCTGGGCGAACATGCGCACCGTCTCCTCGACCGAGCCGACGACGTTGTTGACGTAGGTCTCGAGCAGGAAGACCGCGCCGTGGTCGTAGGCGGTCTGCGCCAGGTCGGCGATGACCTCGCGGCAGGCTTCGAAGCCTTCCTCGGTCTTGTTCTTCGGGTGGTGGACCCAGTCCGACTCGGGGTTGAAGGTGCCGGTCTCGGAGATGACGTAAGGCGAGCCGAAGTGACGGGCGTTGCGGATGATCTCCTTGAGGTAGCCGACGCGCTTCGCGCGCTCGCCCGGGTCGGGGTGGACGATGTTGGTGTAGCCCGAGACGCAGCAGATCGGCAGGTTGGCGTCGCGGAAGACGTCGCGGACCTTCTTCGCCTTGTCCCTGGTGATCTCGCCGGGGCCGAGGTCGACGTCCTTGAAGTGCAGGTCGAGCTGGACGGTGTTGAAGCCGAGGCCGCGGATCTTCTGCGCGGTCTCCTCGAGGCCGTAGGGGAAGTATCCCGTGAAGATACCGGCTTGCATCATGGCGCGTTCTCCCTGTCTTCTCGTTCTTTCAGTCCGTGGCGATCTCGGAGAGCCGCACGGTGCGGCCCTCCGCCATCGAGCGGTAGCCGGCCTCGACGAGCGCCATCGTGCGGACGTTGTCGGCGACCGAAAGCGCCGGCTCGGTGCCGGTCGCCACCGCGTGCTGGAGCTGCTCCATCACCCCGATGAAGGCGTGCGGGAACCACATCGTCTCCCACGTCGGCGTGACCCATTGGCCGCCGGTCGTCCGCGTCGAGGCGTAGCTGAGCGTCGAGGCGGCGCCGGTCGGCCAGCCGATCGTGCCCCTGGCGACGCCGTCGGTGCCGTCGACGCGCCAGCGGATGTGCTGGTCGTCGGCGTAGCCCTCGGCGCGCGGGCCGGACCACACGTCCTCGATCGAGACCGCCATCGCGCCCCCCGGGAACTTCAGCGTCGAGACGGTGATGCCGTCGCGGTGGGCGAACGTCGTCCGCGGGTCCTTGCGCGCCAGCGTGGTGATCTCCTCGGGGTCGCCGAGGAGGAAGCGCAGCACGTCGAGGTGGTGGACGCTCATGTTGGCGAGCGTCAGCCGGTCGTAGCCGGCGAGGAAGCCCTGCCAGTGCGGGATCGCGTGCATGTCGATCTCGGCGAAGACGATGTCGCCGAGATCGCCCGCGTCGATGATCTGCTTCAAGACCCGCATCGACTGGTCGTAGCGCATGTTCTGGTTGACCGAGAGGATCTTGCCCGCCGCCTTGGCCTCGTCGCGGAGCGCGACCGCCTCGGCGAGCGAGAGCGCCAGCGGCTTCTGGGCGAGGATGGCCCTGACGTGGGGCGCCTTCAGCGCCGCGCGGATCAGCGCCGGCTGCTGGTCGGGCGGGAAGGCGAGGTCGACGATCTCGACTTGCGGGTCGGCGATCAGCGCCTCGGGGGTGTCGTGGACGCGGGCGATGCCCCAGCGCTCGGCGACCTTCGCGGCGTTCGCCGGCGTGCGCGAGGCGATGGCGACGACGGGGAAGCCCGCCTCCGCGTAGGCGGCGAGGTGGCACTCGGCCATGATCATGCCGGCGCCGATGCAGCCGATCCTCAGGGTGCGCGTGCGGACCGTCACGTCCGGCGCGAAGCGGTCGGCCGCGGCGGGCTCGGCCATCGGCAATCCTCCCATGCCGCGCCGCCCCGCTGTCCGGAGTCGGCACGAGGCAGATTGACGGAAGCCGATGATGGCGTCAACGTCATAACCCGTCAGAACACATCAACCGGAGGCCATGGGCGGCGATGCGCTCGACCCTGACAGACGTGGCCCGCGAGGCCGGGGTATCGGCGGCGACCGTCGACCGGGTGCTCAACAACCGCCCGGGCGTGCGGGCGCGGACGCGGGAGATCGTCGTCGAGACCGCCCGCCGCCTCGGCGTCCTGCCCGACGGCGCCGAGGCCGCGGTCGGGACGATCGCGCTCGACTTCGTGCTGCCGGAGGGCACCAACAGCTTCATCCGCAGCCTCGGCGCCGAGATCGAGGCGCAGGCGGCGGCGCGGCCCGGGCTCGCGGTGCGGGTGACGACCGTCGAGGGCTTCGCGCCCGAGACCCTCGCGGCGACGCTGCGGGGCCTGCGCGGCGCCAGCGACGGGGTCGGGCTCATCGCCCTCGACCATCCGGCGGTGCGCGAGGCGATGCGGAGCCTCGCGGAGGGCGGGGTGCCGGTCGTCACCCTCGCGACCGACGTGCTCCACGTCCCGCGGACCGCCTACGTCGGGATCGACAACCGCCAGGCCGGGCGGCTCGCCGGCTACGTCCTCGGCCGGCTGCTCGGCGGGCGCGCGGCCAAGGTGGCGCTGTTCGCGGGCTCGCTCTCCTACCGCGGGCACCAGGAGCGGGAGATGGGCTTCCGCCACGTCCTCGCCGAGGAGTTCCCGGCGCTCGACATCGTCGAGCTCCGCGAGGTGCTCGACGACCGCGCGCGCGCCTACGCCGAGGCGTCCGCGCTCCTCGACCGCCACCCGGATCTCGCGGGCGTCTACAACATCGGGGCCGGCAACCCCGGCATCGCCCGGGCGCTCCGCGAGCGCGGGCGGGCGCGGGCGGTGGTGTTTCTCGGCCACGAGCTCACCGAGGGCTCGAAGCCGCTGCTCCTCGACGGCACCCTCGACGCGGTGATCGACCAGAACCCCCGGGTCGAGGCGCGCGAGGCCTTGAACCTCCTCGTCCACGCCGTCCGCCGCCTGCCCTACGCCGGCCACCCGCCGCGGCTGCACATCGTCTTCAAGGAGAACATGCCGGAGGTCTGATGCCAGCGGCCCGGCGAGGAAACTGTCCGCCGGACGAG
>CAZEGY010000225.1:0-6139 GCA_964511815.1 uncultured Rhodovulum sp. | reverse complement strand
GTCAGGCGCGGCCGGCGACCCGGACGACCCGGCGATAGTCGCTCGGGGCGATGCCGACGTTGGCGATGAAGAAGCGGGTGAAGCTCGCCTGGCTCGCGAAGCCGAGGTCGAGGCCGATGTCGGTCACCGCCGCGAGCCCGGTGGTCAGCCGCGCGATCGCGGCCTCCATGCGGAGCGTGTTCAGGTACATGTTCGGGGGCACGCCGACCTGCTCGCGGAAGAGCTTGTAGAAGTGCGGGCGGGACAATCCCGACTCCCGCGCGATCTCGTCGAGGGCGAGGTGGTCGCCGAGGCGGTCCTGCATCAGCCGGACCGAGGTGCGGACGCGGAAGTCGCGCAGCGGCGCGGCGCAGCCGGTGAGCGAGGGGCCGCCCGTCCACTGCCACGACTGGTCGAAGCTCACCTGGGTGAGCTCGTGCAGGTTGTCCGAGACGCTCTCGTCGTCGGCGTCGTCGATGAGGCCGAGCGCGGTCTGCCTGACCAGCCGCTCGATCGGGTGGGTCACCTCGATCGCGCAGCGCCCGAAGCGCAGCGACCCGTTGACCTGGCGGCTCGCCTCGAGGAACCACGACGGCCGGATGTAGAGCGTGAGGAACACCGACGGCTCGCGCGGGTCGAGCGAGATGAAGTTGTGCGCCTGGCAGGGGCTGATCGCCACGCCGTTGCGCCGCGCCAGCGGGTAGGTGCCGTCCTCGATCCGGATGGCCGCGTCGGGCCCCTGGACATGGAAGATGAGATGTCCCTCGCGGTGCGCGTGCAAGACCATCCCGCGATCGATCGAGTAGAGGGCCACCCGGCCGAAGGGGCCGTGGTGGACCGCGAGCGCCGTGCTCATGTCGTCGTCCTCCCGTGCCGCAATTCGTCCGTTGCGGTCTCGGAGCAGTCTATCAGCACGCCTTCTCCTGTCGAGTCCGGCCTCCGTGCGCGGTTACCGCCGCGCGGACCGGTTCAGTACGCAGCCATGAGCATGGCCATGTAGTCGTCGGCATCGGCGAGGCGGGGGTTGGTGCGGTTGCAGTCGTCCGAGGAGGCGTCCGCGGCCGCCCGGTCCAGCGTCTCGGCGCGAAGGCCGAGCGCGCGCAGGGTCGAGGGCAACCCGATCCGCTGGCGCAGGCGGGCGATGGCGAGCGCGAGGTCGGCGCCGCGGCGGAGCCCGAAGTCGGCGCGGATGTCGGCGAGGCGGTCGGCGATCGCCGGGGCGTTGAAGGCGAGGACGTGGGGCAGGAGCACGGCGTTGACCGCGCCGTGGTCGAGGGGGCCGTCGGCGATGCTGCCGAGGGCGTGGCTCATCGCGTGGACCGCGCCGAGCCCCTTCTGCGAGGCGAGGGCCCCGTCGAGGGCCGCGGCCATCAGCTCGCGCCGCGCCCGGAGGTCGCCGCCGGCCACCGCACGCTCGAGGTTGCCGATGCCGCGGCGCAGGCCGTCGCGGGCGATGCCGTCGGCGGGCGGGTTGTAGGCGGTGGCGCTGAAGGTCTCGATGCAGTGGGTGAGGACGTCCATCGCCGCACTCGCCATGCGCGCGGGCGCGAGGTCGA
The DNA here is from genome assembly GCA_964511815.1 of uncultured Rhodovulum sp. Lineage (GTDB taxonomy): Bacteria > Pseudomonadota > Alphaproteobacteria > Rhodobacterales > Rhodobacteraceae > Amaricoccus. Next base: position 4,604 of record CAZEGY010000225.1, on the reverse strand, counting down.
GGGTGAGCGTCGGGTCGCAGATCGCGACGCGGGGGAGGAGGTGGGGGCTCGCGATCGAGACGTGGGCGCGGTCGGCCCCTGTCACCACGGCGACGGGCGAGATCTCCGAGCAGGCGTCGGGCGTCGTCGGGATCGCCACGATCGGCGGGATCTCCGGACGGATGCGCGCCGCCCCGCCACGCTGGCCGGCGAAGCGGCGGAGCGGGCCGCCGTGGGTGGCGCGCAGGCCGACGGCCTTGGCGAGGGTGATCGCGATCCGGCCGCCGAAACCGATCAGCCCGTCGGCGCCGGTCGCCCGGGCGACCTCGGCGGCGTCGTCGCAGGCGGCCTCGGTGGCGCGGCCGCCGGCGATCGTCCACACCGTCGGCAGGACGTCCGGCCCGAGGGCGGCGAGCAGCCGCTCGATCAGCGCCGGCCGGTCGTCACCGTCGTCGCAGAGGACGAGCGGGCGGCGGAGGGCGAGCGCCGCCATCTCCGGCTCGAGGGCGTCGGCGAGGGCGTTCTCGGCGAAGTGGATCCGGGTGTTGTAGCTGATGAGCGACATGACCACTCCGGGCGGCCGGCGGGCAGCGGCCCGGGCGTCGCACATGGCTTGCGGCGGTCGGAAGGCCCGGGCCGCGTTCGGCGGCCCGGGCGGGGCAGGTCAGCCGGCGGGGTTCAGCGCCGCGCAGTCCGGCGTCTCGCGCGACGGCAGGCCGATCGCGTCGAACTCCTCCTTCGACATGCCGAGCTTCTGGTCGACGTTGTCGACCTTCTGGACGAAGTGGTTGTAGAGCGAGCCGTCCTCGCGCTCGCGCACCTCGTTGATGAACACCGAGCCGATCGCCTGGCGGTTCTCGTCGAGCTTGATGTGGCCGTTCGGGGCGTCGAACTCGACCGCGGAGAGCGCCTCGTGGAAGTTCTTCTGGTCGGGGTCGAGCTCGCCGCCGATCGCCTCGAGCGCCATCAGCGTCGCGATCGTCGCGCCGTAGTAGTTGGTCGCGAACAGCGACGGCGACGGGAAGCGCTCGTTCTCCGGGAAGAAGTCCTGGTAGGCCTTGACGTAGGCCTGCCACGCCGGGTCGTCCCAGTCGTCGGACTGCACGCCCGAGGTCGGGGTGCCGACGAGGATCTCCTTGGCGCGGCCCTCGGCCGAGAGCACGGTCTGGTCGGCCATGATGGTGCCGCCGATGATGTTGAGGTCGCCGCCGGCCTGCTCCCACTGGTTGAGGAAGTTGATCGCGTCCGTGCCGCCGACGCCGAGGTAGACCGCATCGACGTCGTCGGGCAGCGCCGCGATGATCGAGGCGAAGTCGCCCGAGCCGAGCGGCAGCCAGAAGCGCTCCTCGATGGTGCCGCCGGCCTTGCAGAAGTCGACGGCGAAGCCCATGAAGTTGGTGTAGCCGAAGGAATAGTCGGCGGCGATCGTCGCGATGTTCTTCCAGCCCTTCTCCTCCACCACGTACTTGCCGAGGCCGTAGCCCCACTGCGCGCCGTCGGGGTGGAAGCGGAAGAAGTTCGGGGCCGGATCGACGTAGGTGGTCTCGAGCGCGCCGGAGGCGGCGTTGACGATGGTCTTGTCCGGGATGGTCTTGGCATAGTCGCGGAGCGCGATGCCCTCGGAGCCGGAGAGCGGGCCGATGATGAAGTCGACCCGGTCCTGCTCGATGAGCTTGCGGGCGATGCGGCTCGCGGTGTCGGGGGTGGCGTCGGTCGGGCCGAGCACCCACTCGATCTTCTTGCCGCCCACCTCGCCGTTGTACGCCGCGAGGGCGAGCTCGAAGCCGCGGATGCCGTCGTTGCCCGGCTCCGTGAACACGCCCTCCTGTGGAGCCATCAGGCCGATCTTGATCGTGTCCTGGGCCATGGCCGCGGCGGGGCCGATGAGGGCAAGCGTTGCGGCGGTCGTGAGAAGTCTCTGCACCGTGTCCTTCCTCCCGTGCTGCGCCCGCCGGCCTCTCGCCGGGCCCGCAGCGATCAGGGCCGGTCGGAGACGGTCGTGGCAGCTCGACGCTAGGCCAGGCCCCCGCGGGGGCTAATGCCCCGGAGTGCCCGAATATATCCAGGGGTCTCTTTTTCGGCGCGGTTCTGCCGATCTTATCGGCCTGGCTGGGGCGGGAGGACGCGTAGCGCCGCGTTGAAAACGCACCGATTTTTGCCGCGTGTTCATACCGGATTCGGCCGATCAATTCGGACGCTCGGTCTTTGGCCACCAGTTGAATGCGGTGTTGGCGGCGATGAGGCTCGGGTCTTGCCGGAGGGTGCGGCAGCGCTCGGCGAGGACGGCATCGAGCGCGTCGAGGGTCTCGAAGTGGCGGTTGGCGACGGGTTCGTCGACCAGCGGCCAGAGGTGCTCGGCGGGCTGGAGCTCCGGGGTGTAGGGCGGCAGGTAGACGAGCCTGATGCCCTCGGGCACCGCGAGGTTCGGCTCGGTGTGCCAGCCGGCCCCGTCGAGCACGAGGACGATGATCCGCTCGCGGCCGGCGCCGGTCTCCCGGGCGAAGCCGGCGAGCGTCATCTCGAAGAGCCGCTTGTCGATGCCGTCGGAGAGGTACCAGACGGTCTCGCCGCTATCCGGCGCGACGAACGCGGGTCTTCGCGGCGCAGGGCCACGAGGTGCGGCTGATGTCACCGGAATACGTGCAGCCGCTCTTGCTCAGCGCTACCCGCGGGTGCAGAACTTCCGTGAGAGCGGCGATGGTTCGGTGAGACCTTGGTCGGAGTCGTCCAGAAAATCACATCATCCCGCACTCAGCCGCTCTGTCGTGCAGTGTGCCGTTGGGACCGTCCGTTGGGTCGGGGCACGGCGGTCGCACGCGGGGCGAACGGGGGCGCTCTCAGCCGCCGCCGGGCTCCTCCGTGGCGGCGGCCGGGGCGGCCGCGGCGCGCGGTCCCTTCACGCGCTCGCGCAGGGTCTGGAAGACGACGTAGAGCGCCGGGATCAGGAAGATGCCGACGAGGGCGGCGGCGACCATGCCGCCGGCGACCCCGGTGCCGACCGCACGGCGGGAGAGCATCGACGGGCCGGTGGCGAAGACCAGCGGCAGGAGGCCGGCGATGAAGGCGAAGCTCGTCATCATCACCGCGCGGAAGCGGGTGCGCGCGCCCTCGATCGCGGCCTCCTCGATCGGCAGGCCGTGCTCGCGGCGGGCCTTGGCGAACTCGACGATCAGGATCGCGTTCTTGGCGGCGAGCGCGATCAGCACGACGAGGCCGATCTGGGCGTAGATGTCGAACGAGATCCCGGTGAGAAGCAGCGCGGCGAGCGCGCCGGCGACGCCGACCGTCACCGAGAGCAGGACGGGGACGGGGATCGTCCAGCTCTCGTAGAGCGCGACGAGGAAGAGATAGGCGAAGAGCAGCGCCAGCGCGAGCACCGTCGTCGTCTGGCCGGCGGCCTCGAGCTCCTGCAGCGCGGTGCCCGACCACTGGTAGCCGTAGCCGGGCGGCAGGACGCTGGCCGAGATCTCCTGCATGGCGGCGAGCGCCTCGCCCGAGGCGACGCCCTGGGCGGGGCCGCCGTTCATGGTGACGGCGCGGTAGTTGTTGAAGCGGACGATCGACTGCGGCCCGAGGCGCTCCTCGACGCGGGCGACGGCGCCGACCGGAACCATCGCGCCGCTCGAGCTCCTGACGTGGATGCGCGCGATGTCGGCGACGGCGGCGCGGTCGGCCTCGCGGGCCTGCATCCGCACCTGCCAGGTGCGGCCGTAGAGGTTGAAGTCGTTGACGTAGACCGAGCCGAGGGTGCCCTGCAGCGCCGAGAAGAGGTCGCTGACCGAGACCCCGAGGGTCTGGAGGCGCTCGCGGTCGAGGTCGAGGTAGAGCTGGGGGGTGGAGGCCGAGAAGGTGGTGAACGTCGGCCCGAGGCGCGGGTCCTGCGCCGCGGCGACGGTGACGCCGCCGGCGACCGCGGCGAGGTCGGCGGGGTCGCGGCCCTCGAGGTCGAGGAGCTGGTACTCGAAGCCCGAGCCGGTGCCGAGCCCGATGATCGGCGGCAGGTTGAAGGCGAAGAGCTGCGCCGAGCGGATGGCGGCGCCCTGGACGTTGGTGCGCATGATCGCGGCGAGGACGTGGGTGTCGCGGGTGGTGCGCTCCTCGAAGGGCTTCATGGTGACGATGGCGAAGCCCGAGTTCGACTTGGCGAGGCCGTCGAGGAAGCTGAAGCCCGAGACCGTCATCGCGTGGGCGACGCCGGGGATGCCGGCGAGCATGGTCTCGACCTCGGCCATCGCCGCCTGGGTGCGGTTGACCGAGGCGCCTTCGGGCAGGCGGACCTCGGCGAAGAAGGCGCCCTGGTCCTCGGCGGGGAGAAAGCCGGTCGGCACGCGGCCGAAGAGCCAGGCGACGCCGCCGCCGGCGACGGCGACGAGCAGGAGCCCGAAAACGGCGCGGCGGGCGATGACCGAGGCGCCGGCGACGAAGCCGTCGCGGGTGGCGTCGATGCGCCGCGACACCCAGCCGAGCGGCCCGCGCTTCGGCCCGTGGTGGGGCTTCAGCAGGATGGCGCAGAGGGCGGGGGAGAGGGTGAGGGCGTTGATCGCCGAGAGCACCATCGACACCGAGACCGCGACGGCGAACTGCTGGAAGAGCTGGCCGGAGATGCCGGGGATGAAGGCGACCGG
>CAZEGY010000224.1:0-6146 GCA_964511815.1 uncultured Rhodovulum sp. | reverse complement strand
CGCCACGCGCCGTTCTTCGGCTGGATCCGCGACCTCTCGGCGCCGGACCCGACGAGCTGGATCAACGCCTTCGGGCTGCTGCCGTGGGCGGCGCCCGACCATACGAGCCTCTTCGGGATCCTCTCGATCGGGGTGTGGCCGATCCTCCTCGGCCTCTCGATGTGGCTCCAGCAGAAGCTGAACCCGACGCCGACCGACAAGACCCAGGCGATGGTGTTCAACTGGATGCCGTGGATCTTCATGTTCATGCTCGGGAGCTTCGCGTCGGGCCTGGTGATCTACTGGGTGGCGAACAACACCATCACCTTCATCCAGCAGTACACGATCATGCGCAGCCAGGGGGTGAAGCCGAACCTGCTCGAGAACGTGCTCGCCCCGTTCAAGAAGCGGCGGAAGGCCGGCTGAGGTGCGGGTCAGCCACCTCTGGCGCCATCCGATCAAGGGGCACGGGGTCGAGGCGGTGGGGTCGGTCGTCCTCGCCGAGGGCGCGACGATGCCGTGGGACCGGGTGTGGGCGATCGCCGTCGAGGGCGCGAAGGTCGTGCCCGGCGCGCGGACGTGGGCGAAGTGCGCGAACTTCAGCCGCGGGGCGAAGTCGCCCGAGCTGATGGCGATCCGCGCCGTCGTCGACGAGGCGGCGGGGACGGTGACGCTCTCCCATCCCCGGCAGGAGGCGATCACCGTCGATCCCGACGATGCCGGGGACGCCGCGCGGCTGGTCGCGTGGGTGACGCCGCTGGCCGACCCGGGCCGGGCGGCGCCGGCCTTCGTGGTGCGCGCCGACGTCGGCATGACCGACAGCCCGTTTCCGTCGATCTCGATCCTCAACCGCGCGAGCCTCGCCGCCCTCGGGGAGCGGCTCGGGATGGAGCTGGCGATGGAGCGCTTCCGCGGCAACGTCTGGGTCGAGGGCCTCGCGCCCTTCGCCGAGTTCGACCTCGTCGGCCGCGAGATCCGTGTCGGCGGGGCGGTGCTCGCGGTGCGCGAGCCGATCACCCGCTGCGTCGCGACGGCGGTCGATCCCGCGACCGGGGTGCGCGACGCCGACACGCTCGGGGGCCTCGCGGCGGGCTGGGGGCACCGGGATTTCGGGGTCTACGCCGAGGTCGTCGGCGGCGGGCGGGTGGCGGCCGGCGACGCGGTCGGGGTGGCATGACGGGGCCGGATCCGGACGCGCGCCACTCGGTCGAGCGGATCTCGCGCAACCTCGACGCCATCCGCGGGCAGGACCTCGCGGCGCTGGGGAGCGCGGCGTGAAGGCGGTGTTCACCGAGGCGCCGGTGCCCGACGCCGAGGCGGCGGAGCGGGGGCGGCTGCTCTTCGCCGGGCCGGTCGAGTTCCTCAAGGGGGTCGTCGCGATGGACGGGCTGCCGCCGGCGGACCGGGTCGAGGTGTGCTTCGCCGGGCGGTCGAACGTCGGCAAGTCGAGCCTGATCAACGCGCTGACCGGGCGGAAGGCGCTGGCGCGGGCGTCGAACACGCCGGGGCGGACGCAGGAGATCAACTTCTTCACCCTCGGCGACACCCGCTACCTCGTCGACCTCCCGGGCTACGGCTTCGCCGAGGCGCCGAAGGCGGTGGTGGCGAAGTGGCAGGCGCTGCTCCGCGCCTACCTCGCCGGGCGGCCGACGCTCCGGCGGGCGTTCGTGCTCGTCGACGCGCGCCACGGGCTCAAGGCGCCCGACGAGGACATCATGGGGCTGCTCGACCGTTCGGCGGTGACCTTCCAGGTGGTGATGACCAAGGCCGACAAGGTGAGCGCCAAGGCGCTCGCCGGAACGGTCGAGGCGGTGAAGGCGGGGCTCGCGAGGCACGCCGCGGCGTTCCCGGAGATCGTCGTCACCTCGTCGGAGACCGGGGCGGGCCTGCCGACGCTGCGCGCGATCGTCGCCGAGGTCTGAGAAACCCCTGCGAGGCTCCCATCCTGCGCTCGGAGGCCGCGCCGCCGCACGGCCGTCTCGCGCGCGAGACGGGACCTATCCTGTTGAAAACGCAAGGATTCCCTCGCGGCGTTAACCCTCTGTTCACGAGGGTCGTCGCGCGCGTCAGTAGGTGCGGATGAGGCCGACGAGCTTGCCCTGCACGCTGACCTGGTGGTCCTGGTAGAGGCGGGTCTCGTAGGCGGGGTTCGCGGCCTCGAGGGCGATGGTCGTGCCGCGGCGGCGGAAGGTCTTGAGCGTCGCCTCCTCGCCCTCGATCAGGGCGACGACGATGTCGCCGTTGCGGGCCACCGCCTGCTCCTGGATGACGACGATGTCGCCCGAGTTGATCCCGGCGTTGATCATCGAGTCGCCCTTGACCTCGAGGGCGTAGTGGCGGCCGGCGGAGGACAGCATCGCCGCGGGGACCGCGACGTTGCGGGATACCTGCTGGATCGCCTCGATCGGGGTGCCGGCGGCGATGCGGCCCATCACCGGAAGCTCGACCGAGGCGGCCTCGGCCGGGCGCGGGGCGGCGGGCCGGTCCGGGAGACCGCCGTCGATCACGTCGGTGATCGTGGCCCGCGGCGAGCTGGTGGCCTCGAGCGACTCGGGGAGGCGGATGATCTCGATGGCGCGCGCCCGGTGGGCGAGGCGGCGGATGAAGCCGCGCTCCTCGAGCGCGGTGATCAGGCGGTGGATGCCCGACTTCGAGCGCAGGTCGAGCGCCTCCTTCATCTCGTCGAAGGACGGGGGCACCCCCTCCTTCTGCAGCCGGCCGTGGATGAAGTGGAGAAGGTCGTACTGCTTCCGCGTCAGCATTGGCGCCGGTCCCGTTATCGGATCTCGACGCCTGTTCTATTTCCGTTCATGGTTTGTGTCAAGGATGGATTTGACTTTAACAATCACAGGTTTAGTGAAACCAAATGAACTCAACCGTGTCACCTTCCGCGCGCGCCGGATCGTGCGGGGGGCGGACGAGAAGGGCGGTCGCTTCGGCGAGAATCGAGACGAGGGAGCTGTCCTGCCGCGAGAACGGCGTGCAGCGCCAGCCGCCGTCGCCGGCCGCGACGCGGGCGCGCATGTAGTGGGCGCGCGGCCCGTTCGCCGGCAGCGCCGCGCCGAGGCGGCCGGTCACGCGCGCCGGCGGGTCGCCGGGGAGGCCGAGCATCACCGCGAGCGCCGGGCGCAGGAAGAGGTGGGCGCAGACGAGGGCCGAGACCGGGTTGCCGGGGAGGCCGATCATCGGCGTCCGGCCGAGGCGTCCGGCGAGCAGCGGCTTGCCCGGGCGCATGGCGATGCGGTGGAACTCGAGGTCGAGGCCGCGGGCGATCGCCGTGCCGCGCACGAGGTCGAGGTCGCCGACCGAGGCGCCGCCGAGGGTGACGATCAGGTCGGCGCCCTCGGCGACGGCGGCGAGATCGAGCGCGGCGGCGAGGTGGCCGGGGGTGTCGCGGGCGATGGGGAGGAGCAGCGCCTCGCCGCCGGCCTCCTCGACCATCGCCTTCAGGCCGTAGTTGTTCGAGGCGTAGATCTGGTCGGGGCCGGCGGCGTCGCCGGGGGCGACGAGCTCGTCGCCGGTCGGGATGATCGCCACGGCCGGGCGGCGGAAGACGGTGAGCCGGCCGGCGCCCATCGCGGCGAGGAGCGTCACGTCGGTGACCCCGAGGCGGCGCGGCGCGGCGACGCGGGCGCCGGGGAGGAAGTCGCCGCCGGCGGGACGGATGTAGGGGTCGCGGTCGTGGCCGGTGCGGACGGTGACGACGCGGCCGGAGTCGTCGGCGTCGGCGTCCTCCTGGATGACGATGAAGTCGGCGCCGTCGGGGACGGGGGCGCCGGTGAAGATGCGCACCGCCTCGCCGTCGCCGACGGTGCCGGCGAAGCGGCCGCCGGCCGAGGCGGTGCCGACGACGCGGAGGCGGCGGCCGGGCACGGCGTCGCCGGTGCGCACGGCGTAGCCGTCCATCGCCGAGGCGGCGAAGGGCGGCTGGGCGCGGGTGGCGACCACGTCCTCGGCGAGGACGCGGCCGGCGGCGTCGGCGAGCGCCACGGTCTCGGTGGCGAGCGGTGCGAAGAGCGCCATCAGCCGGGCGTGGGCCTCGGCGACGGAGAGGAGGCCGGTCATGGCGCCTCGTAGCGGCCGGACGCGCCGCCTTCCTTGAGGGCGAGGCGGATGTCGCCGATCACCATGCCGCGGTCGACGGCCTTCAGCATGTCGTAGACGGTGAGGGCGGCGACCGAGACCGCGGTCAGCGCCTCCATCTCGACGCCGGTCGGGCCGGTGGTGGCGACGGTCGCCTCGATCGTCACGCAAGAGGCGGCGGGGTCGGGGGCGAGGTCGACGGTGACCTTGGAGAGGGCGAGCGGGTGGCAGAGCGGGACGAGCTCGGACGTGCGCTTCGCCGCCATGATGCCGGCGATGCGGGCGACGCCGAGGACGTCGCCCTTGGCGGCGCCGGTCTCGATCAGCGCGAGGGTCGCCGGCGCCATCGTCACCGTGCCGCGGGCGACGGCGCGGCGGGCGGTGGCGGGCTTGTCCGAGACGTCGACCATGCGCGCGGCGCCGCGCTCGTCGAAGTGGGTGAGGCCGCCCGTGCGCCCGGTCATCGCCCCGCCGGTCATCCCGCTTCCGGGGTCCACGGGCTCCGGAGGAGCTCGCGGGTGGCGATCTCGACGTTCTCCTCGCGCATCAGCGTTTCGCCGATCAGGAAGCAGCGCACGCCGTAGCGGGCCATCTGGGCGAGGTCCTGGCGCGTCGCCAGCCCGGACTCGGAAATGGCGACGCGGTCGACGGGGATGCCGCGGACGAGGCGCTTGGTCGTCTCGATGTCGGTCTCGAAGGTGTTGAGGTCGCGGTTGTTGATGCCGACGAGCGACGAGCGCAGGAGCTTGGCGCGGTCGATCTCCTCGGCGGTGTGGGTCTCGATCAGGACGGCCATGCCCCAGCCATGGGCGGCCTCCTCGAGCTCGAGGGCCTGGGCGTCGGAGACGCTCGCGAGGATGACGAGGACGCAGTCGGCGCCGAGGGCGCGGCTCTCGGCGACCTGCCAGGGATCGTAGAGGAAGTCCTTGCGCAGCACCGGGAGCGCGCAGGCGCCCCGCGCGAGGCCGAGGTAGCTGTCGTCGCCCTGGAACGACGGGCCGTCGGTCAGGACGCTGAGGCAGGCGGCGCCGGCCTTCTCGTAGGCGGCGGCGAGCGCGGCGGGGTCGAAGTCGGGGCGGATGAGGCCGCGGGAGGGGCTCGCCTTCTTGATCTCGGCGATGAGGCCGTAGCCGTGGCTCGCGGCCTTCTTGAGCGCGTCGGCGAAGTCGCGGACCGGCGGCGCGGCGCGGGCGGCGTCCTCGATCTCGGCGAGGGGGCGGGCCTCCTTGCGGGCGGCGACGTCGGCGAGCTTGTAGGCGCGGATCTCGTCGAGAATGCTCATCGCGCGGCCCCCCCGGCGGCGGTGATGCGGGCGAGGCCGTCGGCCCGCGCGCGGGCGGCGCCGGAGTCGATGCTCTCGGCGGCGCGGATGACGCCGGCCCTGAGGTCGGGCACCCGGTCGGCGATGACGAGGGCGGCGGCGGCGTTGAGGAGGACGGCGTCGCGATACGGCGAGACCTCGCCGGCGAGGAGCGCGCGCAGCGCCCGGCCGTTCTCGGCGGGCGTGCCGCCGACGATCGCCGAGAGCGGGTGGGCGGGAAGGCCCGCGTCCTCGGGGTGGACGGAGTACTCGGTGACGATGCCGTCGTTGAGCTCGGCGACGAAGGTCTCGCCGGTGATCGAGACCTCGTCGGTGCCGTCGGCGCCGTGGACGATCCACGCCCGGTCGGAGCCGAGCTCGTGCAGGGTCTCGGCCATCGGGCGGATGACGGCGCGCGAGTAGGCGCCGGTGAGCTGGCGGCGGACGGCGGCGGGGTTGGTGAGCGGGCCGATGATGTTGAAGATCGTGCGGGTGCCGAGCTCCTGGCGCGGGCCCATGACGTGGCGCGTCGCCGGGTGGTGCATCGGCGCCATCATGAAGCCGATGCCCTCGCGGGCGAGGGCGCGCTCGACGACCTCGGGGCCGACCATGACGTTGATGCCGAGCTCGGAGAGCGCGTCGGCGGAGCCGGACTTGGAGGAGAGGTTGCGGTTGCCGTGCTTGGCCACCGGCACGCCGGCGCCGGCGACGACGAAGGCGGCGGCGGTCGAGATGTTGAGCGTGCCCTTGCCGTCGCCGCCGGTGCCGACGATGTCGATGGCGC
>CAZEGY010000223.1:1828-6182 GCA_964511815.1 uncultured Rhodovulum sp. | reverse complement strand
GCCCGCCGACGGCGGAGGCGCTGCTCTACGGCATCCTGCAGCTGCAACGGAAGATGCGGCGCACCGGCACGATCGTGCGCTGAGGCGGCGGGGGAAGGACGGCGGGGGAAGGACATGGACGCGACCGCGCTCGAGGAACTGAGGGAGTCGATCGGCCTCCGCCGCGGGGACGACGTGCTCGCGAGCGAGATCGCCCGCGGCGAGCTCACCGTGACCATCGCCGCGTCGGCGATCCCGGCCTTCCTCGCCTTCCTGAAGACCGACCCGACCTGCCGGTTCACCACGCTCGTCGACATCTCGGGCATCGACTGGCCGCAGCGCGAGCGGCGCTTCGACATCGTCTACCACCTGCTCTCGATGCACCTGAACCAGCGCATCCGGGTCAGGGCCGAGGTGCGCGACGGGGAGATCGTCCCGTCGCTGGTCGCCGAGTTCCCGGCCGCCGACTGGTTCGAGCGCGAGGTCTTCGACATGTACGGGGTGCTGTTCTCGGGCCACCCGGACCTGCGCCGCATCCTCACCGACTACGGCTTCCGCGGGCATCCGCTCCGCAAGGACTTCCCGACGACGGGCTACGTCGAGCTCCGCTACGACGAGGAGCAGAAGCGCGTCGTCTACGATCCGGTGAAGCTGACCCAGGAGTATCGCCAGTTCGACTTCATGTCGCCGTGGGAGGGGGCGGAGTACATCCTCCCCGGCGACGAGAAGAAGGGGGCGAATTGAGCGCGCGGGGCCTCCGCGACGCGGCCGGCGCCATCGGCCGCGCCGGCACGGCCGCGGCCGGCCTCGACCCGCGCTTCGCGCGGGCGCGGACGCTCTTCTTCTGCATCGGCGCCCAGAAGGCGGCGACGAGCTGGCTCGACGGCTACCTGCGCGGCCACCCGGAGGTGGCGCTGCCGGTGCAGAAGGAGCTCCACTACTGGACGACGGTGCGCCAGCCCGGGGCGAGCCACTGGTGGCCGCGGGTGACCTTCGAGATCGAGCGGATGGAGAAGCGGAGCCTCTCCGAGCGGCTGCTCCGCGGCCCCGGGCGGCGGCGCCATGACCGCTCGTGGCACCTCGCGGACGCGATGTACCGCGACACTGCGCCGGGGCACCGGGCCTATGCCGACACGCTCTTCCAGGCGTGGCGCGGGCAGCCGGTGGTGGGCGAGATCACCCCGGACTACGCCTATCTCGAGGCCGGGGTCTTCGCCGAGATGGCGGCGCTGAACCCCGACGTCCGCTTCGTCTTCATCATGCGCGACCCGGTCGACCGGCTGGTCTCGGCGCTCCGGATGAGCATGCGGCGGGCGGTGCGCAGCGATGCGCCGCGGATCGCGGCGATGCCGTTCGAGGAGCGGGCCGACAAGGCGGCGTCGGACCCGGAGGAGCGCAACCTCCTGATGTCGCGCTACGAGCGCACGATCGGGCGGCTCGAGTCGGTCGTCGCGTCGGAGCGGATCGGCTATTTCTTCTACGAGACGATCCTTTCGCAGCCCGAGGTCGACCGCCTCGCCGGCTTCCTCGGCATCGCGCGGCGGCCGGGGAGCTTCGCGGCGCGGGTCCATGCCGCGAAGGGCGACGAGGGCGCGCTCACGCCGGAGATGGAGGCCCGTCTCGCGGCGGCGCTGGCGCCGACCTACGCCTTCGTGCGGTCGCGCTTCGGCGACCGGGTGCCGGCGGCGTGGCGGGCGAGCGGCGCAACGATCGAGGACGACGGCCCGGCAGAGGGCCTGACGGGAGTGTCGCGGGGATGATGGACAACGAGCACGGCGACGTCCTGATCGGCGAGCAGACGATCCGCAACTTCAACATCAACTTCGGGCCGCAGCATCCGGCGGCGCACGGGGTTCTGCGCCTCGTGCTCGAGCTCGACGGCGAGATCGTCGAGCGGGTAGACCCGCACATCGGGCTCCTCCACCGCGGCACCGAGAAGCTGATGGAGAGCCGGACCTATCTCCAGAACCTGCCCTATCTCGACCGCCTCGACTACGTGGCGCCGATGAACCAGGAGCACGCCTGGTGCCTGGCGATCGAGAAGCTGACCGACACCAAGATCGGCCGGCGGGCGAGCCTCATCCGGGTGCTCTTCTGCGAGATCGGGCGGATCCTCAACCACCTGCTCAACGTCACCACGCAGGCGATGGACGTCGGCGCCCTGACCCCGCCGCTCTGGGGGTTCGTGCCGCGCGAGGAGCTGATGGTCTTCTACGAGCGCGCCTGCGGGGCGCGGCTCCACGCCGCCTACTTCCGGCCGGGGGGCGTGCATCAGGACCTGCCGCAGGACCTGATCGACGACATCGTCACCTGGGCGCGCACGTTCCCGCAGGTGCTCGACGACATCGAGACGCTGATCACCGAGAACCGCATCTTCAAGCAGCGCAACGTCGACATCGCCGTCGTCAGCCAGGAGGAGGCGCAGGCGTGGGGCTTCTCCGGGGTGATGGTGCGCGGCTCGGGGATCGCCTGGGATCTGCGGCGCTCGCAGCCCTACGAGCTCTACGACGAGTTCGACTTCCAGATCCCGCTCGGCAAGAACGGCGACTGCTACGACCGCTATCTCTGCCGGATGTGGGAGATGCGCGAGTCGACGAAGATCATCCAGCAGGCGTGCGAGAAGCTCGACGACTGCCGGGGCGAGGACGTGCTCGTCCGCGGCAAGCTGTCGCCGCCGCGGCGGGCCGAGATGAAGCGCTCGATGGAGGCGCTCATCCACCACTTCAAGCTCTACACCGAGGGCTTCCACGTGCCGGCCGGCGAGGTCTACGCCGCGGTCGAGGCGCCGAAGGGGGAGTTCGGGGTCTATCTGGTCAGCGACGGGACCAACAAGCCCTACAAGGTCAAGCTCCGCGCGCCGGGCTTCCCGCACCTCGCGGCGATGGACCACATCTGCAAGGGCCACATGCTCGCCGACGTGTCGGCGGCGCTCGGCTCGCTCGACATCGTCTTCGGGGAGGTCGACCGGTGACCGACCCCGCCGCCACGAAGGACCGACCCTGATGCTGCGCCGCCTCCATCCCGAGCAGCCCGCCCATTTCGCCTTCACGCCGGGCAATCTCGCGTGGGCGGAGACGATCATCGCCAGGTATCCCGAGGGGCGGCAGGCGTCGGCGGTGATCCCGCTGCTCTGGCGGGCGCAGGAGCAGGAGGGGTGGGTCACCAGGCCGGCGATCGAGGAGATCGCGCGGATGCTGGGGCTCGCCTACATCCGCGTTCTCGAAGTCGCGACCTTCTACTTCATGTTCCAGCTGCAACCCGTTGGCAGCGTTGCGCACGTGCAGGTGTGCGGGACGACCTCCTGCATGATCTGCGGGGCCGAGGACCTGATGCGGGTCTGCCGCGAGAAGATCGCGGCGCACCCCCACGAGGTCTCGGCCGACGGCAAGTTCTCGTGGGAGGAGGTCGAGTGCCTCGGGGCCTGCGCCAACGCGCCGATGGCCCAGATCGGCAAGGACTTCTACGAGGATCTGACGGCGGAGAAGTTCGGGGAGCTCATCGACCGGCTCGCCCGCGGCGAGGTGCCGCGGCCGGGGCCGCAGGACGGGCGCTTCGCGTCGGAGCCGGCGACGGGGCCGACCTCGCTGACCGAGGGCGACCGGACCGAGGCGTCGAACGCCTCGGTGACGCTGGCGCTCGAGCTCGACGACACCGTGGCGCGGATCACCGGCGAGCCGGCGGTGCCGTTCCGCCACGGCGGCGCGCGCGCGGCGCGGGCGCCGGCGATCGACACGGGCGAAAAGAGCGATCCGGCGCCGGAGGTGGTGCCCGAGCGGCCGGCGGGCCTCGCGGCGCCGCGCGGTGATCGCCCCGACGATCTCAAGCTTATCAAGGGGGTAGGGCCGGCTCTCGAGGAGCTTCTGCACCGGCTCGGCTACTGGCACTTCGACCAGATCGCGGCGTGGACGCCCGCCGAGGTCGCCTGGGTCGACGAGAACCTCGAGGAATTCAGGGGACGGGTGATGCGGGAGGGCTGGGTCGAGCAGGCCCGGCAGCTCGCCGAAGAGGGCGAGACGCCCCACGCCCAGGACGAGATCCGCAAGAACGAAGGCGGCGAGGAGGAAACCCGATGAGCGTTGCGAATTCGAACCGGGACGAGGTGTTCTGGTCGGCGATCTGGTGGGCGATCGCGTTCGCCGCCGCGATCGTGGTGTTCTTCGTGCTTTCGCTCCTGATCGCCGACGATCCGGCCTCGGGGCTGATCTTCGGCGGGGTGACCTTCGTGCTCGTCGGCACGCTCCTCGTCCGCTTCGGTCCCGGACCCGGGCCGAACCAGGAGGTCTGGCACGATCCCGAGGCGCTGCCGTCGATGGCGCACTCTACCCCGGAGCCCGCCGCCGTTGCGCC
Organism: uncultured Rhodovulum sp.; assembly: GCA_964511815.1. GTDB lineage: Bacteria > Pseudomonadota > Alphaproteobacteria > Rhodobacterales > Rhodobacteraceae > Amaricoccus. Next base: position 1,856 of record CAZEGY010000223.1, on the reverse strand, counting down.
GGCGCCCGCCGCGCCGGTCGCCCGGGCA
>CAZEGY010000223.1:0-1728 GCA_964511815.1 uncultured Rhodovulum sp. | reverse complement strand
GGTCGAGGTCGAGACGCCGCCGCCCGGCACGGGCATCAGCGAGCGCGTGCGCGACGCGGCGCGGGCGGCGGGCGAGGCGGCGCGGGCGATGGCGGGCGACGCCTCGACGCCGGAGCCGGTGAAGCCGGCGGCGCTCGCGGCCCCGGCCGAGGGCGGCGCCGACGATCTCAAGAAGATCAAGGGGGTGGGGCCGAAGCTCGAGGAGCTTCTCCACAGCCTCGGCATCTATCACTTCTCGCAGATCGCCGGCTGGGGCCCCGCCGAGGTCGCGTGGATGGACTCGAACCTCGAGGGCTTCTTCGGGCGGGTGACGCGCGACGACTGGGTTGGGCAGGCGAAGCTCCTCGCCACGGGCGGCGAGACCGATTTCTCGAAGCGCGTGGACGAAGGCGACGTCTAGTGAGGGGCCCGGAGCGGCCGGAGGAATGACGCGGATGCTGGCGGACAAGGACCGGATCTTCACGAACATCTACGGGATGTTCGACCGCAGCCTCGCGGGGGCGCGGGCGCGCGGGCATTGGGACAACACCGCCGGCATCATCGCGATGGGCCGCGACAAGATCATCGAGGAGATGAAGACGAGCGGCCTGCGCGGCCGCGGCGGCGCGGGGTTCCCGACCGGGCTGAAGTGGTCGTTCATGCCGAAGGGCTCGGACGGGCGGCCGCACTACCTCGTTGTCAACGCCGACGAATCCGAGCCGGCGACCTGCAAGGACCGCGAGATCCTGCGCCACGATCCCCACACGCTGATCGAGGGATGCCTCGTCGCCGGCTTCGCGATGGGGGCGAACACCGCGTTCATCTACATCCGCGGCGAGTTCATCCGCGAGCGGGAGTCGATCCAGGCGGCGATCGACGAGTGCTACGACGCGGGGCTGCTCGGGCCGAACGCTTGCGGCTCGGGGTGGGACTTCGACGTGAAGCTCCACCACGGCGCCGGGGCCTACATCTGCGGCGAGGAGACGGCGCTGCTCGAGAGCCTCGAGGGGCGCAAGGGCATGCCGCGGCTGAAGCCGCCTTTCCCTGCGAATACGGGGCTTTACGGGTGCCCGACCACGGTCAACAACGTCGAGTCGATCGCGGTGGCGCCGACGATCCTGCGCCGCGGTGGCGCGTGGTTCGCGGGGTTCGGGCGGCCGAACAACGCCGGGACGAAGCTCTACGGGCTGACCGGGCACGTCAATACGCCCTGCGTCGTCGAGGAGGCGATGTCGATCTCGATGAAGGAGCTCATCGAGAAGCATGGCGGCGGCGTCCGCGGCGGGTGGAAGAACCTCAAGGCGGTGATCCCGGGCGGGGCGTCGTGCCCGATCCTGCCGGCGGAGCTCTGCGAGACGGCGGTGATGGACTACGACGGGATGCGGGAGCTGAAGTCGAGCTTCGGCACCGCCTGCATGATCGTGATGGACCAGCAGACCGACGTCATCAAGGCGATCTGGAGATTGTCCAAGTTCTTCAAGCACGAGAGCTGCGGCCAGTGCACGCCGTGCCGCGAGGGGACCGGGTGGATGATGCGGGTGATGGAGCGGCTCGTCACCGGGGACGCCGAGCCCGAGGAGATCGACATGCTGCTCGACGTGACCAAGCAGGTCGAGGGGCATACCATCTGCGCGCTCGGCGACGCTGCGGCGTGGCCGATCCAGGGGCTGATCCGGCACTTCCGCGACGAGATCGAGGACCGGATCAAGGCGAAGCGGACGGGGCGGGTCAGCGCCGTGGCGGCGGAGT
>CAZEGY010000222.1:0-6195 GCA_964511815.1 uncultured Rhodovulum sp. | reverse complement strand
GCGAGATCGTCCCGGCGATCTCGGGGCCGAAGCGGCCGCAGGACTACACGCCGCTCGGCGACGCCGCCCGGGCCTTCTACAAGACGGTCGCCCAGTATCGCGGCATCGACGTCTCGCCTGCGGCCAACGAGATGGTGGACGAGGGCGGCGGCGTCGTCGCGCCGGCGCAGGACGCCCGCCGGACCGCGACCGTCGAGGGCGAGGACTACACCATCCGCGACGGGTCGGTGGTGATCGCGGCGATCACCTCCTGCACCAACACCTCGAATCCCTACGTGATGATCGGCGCCGGGCTCGTCGCCCGCAAGGCGCGGGCGCGCGGGCTGAACCGCAAGCCGTGGGTCAAGACCTCGCTGGCGCCGGGCAGCCAGGTGGTGAGCGAGTATCTGGAGGCCGCCGGCCTCCAGGAGGACCTCGACGCGATCGGCTTCAACCTCGCCGGCTACGGCTGCACCACCTGCATCGGCAACTCCGGGCCGCTCGGGGTCCCGGAGATCTCGAAGGCGATCGCCGACAACGACCTCGTCGCGACGGCGGTGCTGTCGGGGAACCGCAACTTCGAGGGCCGCATCTCGCCCGACGTGCGGGCGAACTACCTCGCGAGCCCGCCGCTCGTCGTCGCCTACGCGCTCGCCGGCGATCTCAACATCAACCTGACGCGCCAGCCGCTCGGCCAGGACAGGGACGGCAAGGACGTCTACCTCAAGGACATCTGGCCGACGAACGACGAGATCGCCCGGCTCGTCGAGAAGACGGTGACGCGCGAGGCCTTCCAGAGCAAGTACGCCGACGTCTTCAAGGGCGACGAGAAGTGGCAGGCGGTCGAGACCGTCGACAGCGAGACCTACGACTGGCCGCCGACCTCGACCTACATCCAGAACCCGCCCTACTTCCAGGGGATGTCGAAGGATCCGGGGGTCATCTCCGACATCACCGGCGCGCGCGTCCTCGCGCTCCTCGGCGACATGGTGACGACCGACCACATCTCGCCCGCGGGATCGTTCAAGGCCGCGACCCCGGCCGGGCGCTACCTCGAGGAGCGGCAGATCGCGCCGAAGGACTTCAATTCCTACGGCTCGCGGCGCGGCAACCACGAGGTGATGATGCGGGGCACCTTCGCCAACATCCGCATCAGGAACGAGATGCTCGACGGGGTCGAGGGCGGCTATACCAAGGGGCCGGACGGGGCGCAGACCGCGATCTTCGACGCGGCGATGGCCTACAAGGCCGAGGGCATCCCGCTCGTCATCTTCGGCGGCGTCGAGTACGGCGCCGGCTCGTCGCGCGACTGGGCGGCGAAGGGCACGGCGCTGCTCGGGGTCAAGGCGGTGATCGCCGAGAGCTTCGAGCGCATCCACCGCTCGAACCTCGTCGGCATGGGGGTGATCCCCTTCGAGTTCACCCACGGCGACAACCGCAGGACCCTCGGGCTCACCGGGGACGAGGTCGTCTCGATCTCCGGGCTCGAAGGCGACCTGAAGCCGCTCGCGCTCGTGCCCTGCACCATCGCCTATGCCGACGGCCACGAGCGGACGATCGAGCTCAAGTGCCGGATCGATACCGCCGTCGAGATCGAGTACGTCGAGAACGGGGGCGTGCTGCACTACGTGCTGCGCAACCTCGCGCGGAGCTGACCGGGGGTCCACGACCGGCGCCCGTGCGAGGGCGCCGGCGCTCCGGGAGATCGCTGAAAAAGGGCATCGATGTGCCCGGAGGCCACATCTGCGCACGCGTGCGCAGATGGTCAAGTCGTTGATATTGCAGGATTGTCCGTCGCGCGTTAACCGTCTGGAAAGGTGCGAGACACTGGGGGAGAGAGACTCGGGCGGACGCCTCGCCGGCCCGCGTTCGATCGAAGCGGGCTCCGCCCGCGAGGATGTCGGCCCGACGGGCCGAAGCATCGCTTCGGCCGGGCCGTTCCCCGGAGCCGGTGACGGCGGAGGGGAAGGGGGGCCGAGCATTCCCCTCGCGATGAATCCGGATTTCGCCGACGGTCGAAATCCGGGAGATCCCCACCCTTCGCCACGGGGAAAAACGCCGAGTCCGCGGGCAGCGTCGTGTAGCTTAACCGTCCGTTCATGCGCGCCCGCACGCGGGGAGGGCAGGGGTGCGGGCGGTTCGGCGGAAGCCACTCCGAGCTTTCCCGGGAGGGGTTCCGCTCGCGGCTTGCCGTCGTCGCGCCGCCCCGGTAGGGAGGGCGCATGGCTGCCGCGACCCGCGCATCGAACCTCCGCCGCGCCCTTGTGGTCGCGCTCGTCGTCCTCGCCCTCGACCAGGCGACGAAGCTTTTCGTCGTCGAGATCCTCGACCTGAGGACCCGCCTCGTCATCCTCGTCGCCGATCCGTGGTTCAACCTGACGATGGCGTGGAACGAAGGCATCAACTTCGGCCTGTTCGACTTCGGCGCCGCCGGGCGCTGGGTGCTCGTCGGCCTCGCCGTCGCCATCGTCGCGGGCCTGCTCTGGTGGGTCCGCCGCACCCGCGGCTGGGTGCCGGCGCTCGGGGTCGGGGCGATCGTCGGCGGGGCGCTCGGCAACGTCATCGACCGGCTGCGCTTCGGTGCCGTTGCCGACTTCATCAACATGAGCTGCTGCGGCATCGCCAACCCCTTCGCCTTCAACGTCGCCGACGCCGCGATCTTCGCCGGCGCGGCGCTCCTCCTCCTCGCCGGGCGTGCCGAGCCCGTGCCGGCGCGCCGGAGGCGCTGAGATGGCCCACATTTCCCTCATCGTCATCGACGCCCGCCGCCCGCTGCGGCTGGCGCGCTTCTGGGCCGGGGCGCTCGACGGCTACCACCTGCGGGGGGCCGATCCCGGCCACGACGCCGACCCCGACGGGGTCGCGCTCGACGGTCCCGGGCCGACACTGCTGTTCCAGCGCGGCGAGCACCCGGTGCGCCCCGGCCGCCTGCATCTCGACATCGTCGGCGGCATCCGCGTCGTCGAGGTCACGCGCCTCCAGGCGCTCGGAGCGACGGTGCGCGACGTCCACGACCACCATACGGTGATGCTCGACCCCGAGGGCAACCGCTTCTGCGTGCAGGACCCGCATGGCTGACCGCGAGCGCCGCGGCCTGCTCGCCGCCCTCCACCAGCGCGGGGGCGAGACGCTCATCCGCGTCAAGCACGCCTTCGGGCCGCGCCTGACCCTCGGCGTCCGCCTCGTCGCCCTCGACGACGACGGCCGGGTGTTCCTCGTGCGCCACTCCTACCTCCCGGGGCTGCATCTGCCCGGGGGCGCCGTCGATCCCGGCGAGACCTGCCGCGCGGCGGCGGTGCGCGAGGCGGCGGAGGAGGGCGGCCTCGTCCTCGACGGACCGCCGGCGCTCTTCCACGTCTACATGAACCCGATCGGCGGCCGCCACGACCACGTCGTGCTCTACGTCGCCCGGGGGGTGCGCCAGGAGCGGGTGCCGCGGGCGACGCTCGAGATCGTCGCCTCGGGCTTCCACGCCGTCGATCCGCCGCCCGCGGACGCGACGCCGGCGACCCGCGCGCGGCTCGCCGAGGTGCTCGCGGGCGGCGTCCCCGCGGACCGCTGGTAGGCGGTCAGCCGGCCTTGAGGTCGGGAGGTGCGGGCTGGGCGTGCTCGGGGTCGAGCGCGCGGGCGACGAACTCGTCGAGCTGCGGCTTGTAGCGCACCCAGAGGGCGGCGAGCTCCTCGACCGGGTCGCCGTCGGTCCAGTCGACGCGCAGGTCGGCGACCGGCCAGGCCATGTCGCGCACCAGCCGCATTCCGGCCGAGCGCATCCGCTCGAGCGCGCCGTCGGCGTCGCGGCCGGCGCGGAGCGCCGCGACGATGCGGTCGCCGAGGTCGCCGACGGTCTCGGTGAAGGTGGCGACGGCCGCGTCCGGCAGCGCGGAGGCGGAGAGCAGGTTGCCGACGCAGGCGACGTCGCGCGCCCGCGCCTCGGCGGCGAGGGGCTGGACGCGGTCGCCGGAGTGCACCGCGCTCCGCCCGTTGCCGTCGACGGCGAGGAGCTGGCGCCACGCCATGTGGGGGTGGGTCTGCTTCAGGATCGCGATCGCCTCGATGGCGCCGGCGCCGCCGCGCATCAGGGCGAGGGTGCGCGCGCCGAGTGCGGGGTCGGTCAGGTTCTGGGTCGCGACCGCGCCGACCTCCTGCTCGGCGTAGATGCAGCGCGCCGCCACCGCCTCGGAGGACGAGACGACGGCGGCGCCGAACATTCCGGTGCGCTTGCAGCGCGCGACGAGCGAGTAGGTCATGTCGGTTCCTCCGCGAGCGATCGGGAGAGAAAGACCGTCCCCGCGACCGGCGTGTCGTAGTAGGCCGGCGCCGGGACGAAGCCGAGCGCGGCGTAGAGTGCGCGGGCGCGCTCCATCGTCGGCAGGGTGTCGAGGCGGATCTCGCGGTGGCCGGCGCGGGCCGCCGCGGCGAGCGCCGCCTCGGCGAGGGCGCGGCCGAGGCCGAGGCCGCGCCCGGCCGGGGCGACGTAGAGGCGCTTCATCTCGCAGACGCCGTCGCCGAGCGGCCGCACCGCGACGCAGCCGACGGCGGTGCCGTCCGGGCGCCGGGCGAGGAGCAGGGCGCCGGCGGGCGGGGCGTAGCGGCCGGGCAGGGCGGCGAGCTCCCCGGTGAAGCCCTGGTAGCCGAGATCGACGGGCAGGGCGGCGGCGTAGGCGCGGAAGAGCGCCGCGGCGTCGGCGACGTCGGCGTCGCCCCGTGCCGGTGCGATCGCGACCGCATCCCCCCGTGCCGCCGCCATCGCCGCCCCCCTCAGTCGCCGGCGACCCGGCTCGCGAGGTAGCGGGCGAAGTCGTAGTTGGGCCGCTCGAGGTGGCTGAGGTGGCCGGGGCGGGCGAGCCTGGAGGAGAGGCCGCGGTAGACCTTCTCGGTGCAGCCGCGGTCCTCGACGTTGACCTCGTCGAGGAGGGTCTTGAGCGCGGCGAAGTGGGCCTGGGCGTCGGGGTCGTTGACGAAGTCGGGCGACATGCCGCCGCCGAAGCCGATCCGCACCTGGCCGGTGCCGTGCGGGTGGAGGGTCAGGTACCAGAAGTAGCCGGGGGTCAGGGTGATGAGCAGGCTCGGGTAGATGGCGAGGAGGAAGGTCGTGCGCCGCCGGTCGCCCTCGAGCCGGGTGTTCGACGGGTGGGCGAGGGCGATCTTCAGCGTGTCGTCCTTGAGGATCGTGTGGTAGTTGAACGCCGCGAGCCCCGGCGGGCAGACCATCTCGTCGAGCTTGGAGAGGCCGCCGATCGTCGCCGCGTGGCAGACCGGCAGATGGTAGCTCTCCATGAAGTTCTCGGCGAGCACCTTCCAGTTGGTGTCCCAGAGGTGGCTCTCGAAGAAGGTCTCGACGTAGGTCTCCATCGCGAAGTCGCCGATCAGCCCCTCGACCTCGGCGAGCGCCTCGGCGACCGGCGGCGCGTCGGGGTTCAGGCTGACGAAGACCCAGCCGAGCCACTCCTCGCAGCGGAGCCGCGGCAGGCAGTAGTCCTTGCGGTCGAAGCCGGCGTTCTTCGACATCGCCGGCGCGCCGCGGAGGGTGCCGTCGAGGTTGTAGGTCCAGGCGTGGTACGGGCAGACGATGGCGCGGGTCCGGCCGCGGCCGTGGAGGAGGGTCGACATGCGGTGCAGGCAGACGTTCGACAGCGCCCGGAGCGTGCCGTCGCGGTCGCGGACGACGACGACGGGCTGGTCGGCGATCTCCCAGGCCGCGTAGTCGCCGGGCTCGGCGAGGGCGCTGGCGCGGCCGAGGCAGAGCCAGTCCTTCGAGAAGACGTGCTCGAGCTCGGCGGCGAGGAAGGCGTCGGAGGTGTAGACCTCGGGCGGCATGGCGCGGGCCTGCTCGAAGGGACGCGCGACGTTCTCGCGCAGGAGCGCCACCGGATCGACGTCGTTCAGATCCTTCATGTCATCCCTCCCAGCTGACTCCCGGCTCGCCCCCCGACCTTGCGCCCTCCTCGCGCCGGCTGCAATGCCCCCTCGGCGCGACGACGGCGCGGACCGGGGCCGATCGCGGGGCGCGTCTCGCGCGCGAGACGCAACCTAAGCCGTTGAAACTGCTCAATTCCGGTCGCGCCGTTAACCCTCTGTTCATGGCGATCGACGCGCGTCTTCCACACGACACTCGGGGGGAGAGGATACGGGTGGCTTCCTCGGGCGGACGCCTCGCCGGCCCGCGTTCGATCGAAGCGGGCACCGCCCGCGAGGATGTCGGCCCGACGGGCCGAA
>CAZEGY010000221.1:0-6209 GCA_964511815.1 uncultured Rhodovulum sp. | reverse complement strand
GGCGGCCGCGACCGGATTTCGCCGACGGTCGAAATCCGGGAGATCTCCACCCTTCTCCACGGGGACGAACGCCGAGGCCGCAGGTAGCGTCGCGTACCTTGCCAGAAGGTTAACGCCGCGAACGTAATCCAGCGATATCAGTCACTTGAGTATCTGCACGCGCGCGTGCAGACCGTGCGACGACACGGGGCCCCGGACCGTCGGGGCGCCACCCGAGCGCCGCGCTCAGTCGCCGATCCTGTGCAGCGCCGATCCCTTGTGGGCGGCGACGTGGTCGGTCTTGTCGCTCCTGATCTCGTACTGCGGCTCCTCGGCCGAGGCGCGGTGGGTGTGGCCCTTGTAGTCGAAGTCGCGGGTATGGACGCGGACGATCGTCCCGCTCACCCGCCCCGCCTCCGAGTTCCAGCCGACGTGATCGCCGACGGCGAATTTCGTGCTCATGGCTCTTCCCCTTCTCCCGAACCCGTCACCGGCAGCGCAGGTTGCCGAGCGTGTCCGCCCGGCACGTCCCGATCGGCCCCGGCGCGTCGATGATCGTCGTGCCGAGGCTCTTGCGGCGGACCGCCGGCACGAAGGTCGTCGGCGACGCCTCCTGCTTCGGCCGGTCGGTCACCCGCTCCAGCGCCTGGGTGTCGGAGCGGATCACCGGCCGCGGCTCGGGGCGGAGCGGGCCGCCCGAGCAGCGCTGGCCGCCGAGCGTCGTCGCGTGGCAGGCGGTGTCGGCGGCGGCCGCCGGCAGGGCGAGGGCGGCGAGGAGCGCGAGGGCGGCAAGGCTGCGCATCGCCCGCCCGCCGCTCAGGGCCGCTCGGCCCGGTAGAGGATGACCGTCGCCGGGACCCGGATGCCGTCGTCGCCGACGAAGGGCGCGAGCCGTTCGCGGACCCCCGCGGCGATGGCCCGGACGTCGTCCTCGCTGCCGCCCTTGTCGCGGACGTGGCGCGTCGCCGGGCCGATGCGGAGCGCGAGGTCGGCGGCGGCGTCGAGCCCGCCCGGGAGGTGGAGGTCGACGGCGCGGATCTCGCCCGCCGCCCGTGCGAGCCCGGCGTCGGCGAGGATGCCGGTGACGCGGCCGCTGTCGCGGAAGGCCATCGGCCCGGGCGCGTCGGGATCGGAGGGCGCCGCGGGCCCGAGGCGCTCGACCGCGGCGGCGAGGGGGAGGGAGAACCACGGATTGCGCTCGGCCCCGGCCCAGGCGACGAAGACGAGGCGCCCGCCCGGCGCGAGCGCGGCCGCGAGGTTGCGGAAGGCCGCGACCGGGTCGGCGAAGAACATCAGGCCGAAGCGCGAGAGCACGAGATCGGCGCTCCCGGGCTCGAAGCGATGCAGCGCGGCGTCGGCGTGGAGGAAGGCGACGTTCGCCGCCTCCGCCGCCTCGGCACGGCGACGGGCGAGGGCGAGGAGCGGCTCGGAGATGTCGACCCCCGTCGCCGTGCCCCGCGGCCCGACCGCCCGGCCGGCGGCGAGGGTCGTCGCCCCGCCCCCGCAGCCGATGTCGAGGACGCGCCCGCCCGCCGCCGGCGCGGCCTCGGCGAGGAGCAGCGCCGAGACGCCGGCGTGAAGCGTGTCGAGCGCCGCCTGGTTCGCGACCCAGTTCGCGCCCTGGGGGCCGTTCCAGAACTCGCGCTGGGCGGCGTTCGGATCGGCCATCGGCCTCAGGCCTCCATCGCCTCGAGCTCGTCGATCATCGCGGCGATGAGCGACAGGCCCTTGTCCCAGAACTTCGGGTCGCTGGCGTCGAGGCCGAAGGGCGCGAGCAGCTCCCGGTGGTGCTTGGAGCCGCCGGCCTCGAGCATGGCGAAGTACTTCTCCTGGAAGCCCGGGTCGCCCTCCTGGTAGACGGCGTAGAGCGCGTTCACCAGCCCGTCGCCGAAGGCATAGGCGTAGACGTAGAAGGGCGAGTGGATGAAGTGCGGGATGTAGGTCCAGAAGGTCTCGTAGCCCGGCATGAACTCGAACGCCGGCCCGAGGCTCTCGGCCTGCACGCTCATCCAGATCGCGTTGATGTCGTCCGGCGTCAGCTCGCCCTCGCGCCGCGCGGCATGGACCTTCGACTCGAAGTCGTAGAAGGCGATCTGGCGGACGACGGTGTTGATCATGTCCTCGGTCTTCGACGCGAGGAGGATCTTGCGCGCCGCCTTGTCGGGGGCCGCGTCGAGGAGCCGGCGGAAGGTCAGCATCTCCCCGAAGACGCTCGCGGTCTCGGCGAGGGTCAGCGGCGTCGACGACAGGAGCTCGCCCTGCCGCGCCGCGAGGCGCTGGTGGACGCCGTGGCCGAGCTCGTGGGCGAGGGTCATCACGTCGCGCTGCTTGCCGAGGTAGTTGAGCAGCACGTAGGGGTGGACGTCGGTCACCGTCGGGTGCGCGAATGCCCCCGGCGCCTTGCCGGCCCGCACCGGCGCGTCGATCCAGCCGTGCTCGAAGAACGGGGCGGCGAGCTCGGCCATCCGCGGATCGAAGCCCGCGTAGGCGTCGAGGACGGTCGCCCGCGCCTCGTCCCACGGGATCTTGCGGTCGTCGTCCTTGGGCAGCGGGGCGTTGCGGTCCCAGACCTGGAGCTTGTCGAGGCCGAGCCATTTCGCCTTCAGGGCGTAGTAGCGGTGCGAGAGCCGCGGATAGGCGGCGACGACCGCGTCGCGGAGCGCCTGCACCACTTCGGGCTCGACGTCGTTGGCGAGGTGCCGCCCGGCCTGCGGCGTCGGCAGCTTGCGCCAGCGGTCCTCGACCTCCTTCTCCTTGGCGAGCGTGTTGGTGATGCGGGCGAAGAGGGGGAGTTTCGCCGCGAAAACCTCGGCGAGGGCCTCGGCCGCCTCCTGTCGGCGGGCGCGGTCGGTGTCTGAGAGGCGGTCGAGGGTCGCCTCGAGCGGCAGGGTCTCGTCCCCGACCTCGAAGGTGAGTCCGGCCATGGTCTCGTCGAAGAGCCGGTTCCACGCGGCGGTGCCGACGACCGACTGGTCGTGGAGGAACTTCTCGAGCTCGTCGGAGAGCTGGTGCGGCTTCATCTTGCGGATGCGGTCGAGGATCGGCTTGTACCGCAGGAGCTCGGCGTTGGAGGCGACCGTCGCGTCGAGCGCCGCGTCGTCGAGGCGGTTGAGCTCGAGCGTGAAGAAGACGAGCGGCGTCGAGGCGTCGGTGAGGGCGGTCTGCATGTCGCCCATGAACTTCGCCCGCACCGGGTCGGTCGTCGCCTGGTAGTAGCGCAGGCCGGCGTAGCTGCCGATCCGCCCGGAGATCGCGTCGATGCGCTCGTAGCGGCGGATCGCCTCGAGCAGGCCCGCCCCGTCGAGGGTGGCGAGCTCGCCCTCGTAGTCGGCGGCGAAGGCGGCGCACTCCTTCCGCAGCCAGTCGAGATCGCGGACGATCTCGGGGGCGTCGGGGGCGGCGTAGAGGTCGCTCAGATCCCACTCGGGGAGGGCGCCGAGGGCGGCGTCGGCGGCGGGCTCGCGGACGTCGGAGAGAGGGCGCGGGATGACGGTCATGGCTGGTCCTCCGGGTTGGCCGAGACTTAGGCGCTGGCGGGGACGCTGTCGAGGTCGCGCACGATTTCCCGTCGCGGGCCGGCGAGCCCGCCGCTATGGTCGGCCGCCGCGGGGGACGGCCCGCGGCAAGAGGGGAGCGAGACGGCACATGGCAGCGATCTATCCGGACCTCGAGGGCAGGGGCGTCCTCGTCACCGGCGGCGCGAGCGGCATCGGGGCGGCGATCGTCGAGGCCTTCGCTGGCCAGAAGGCGAAGGTCGGCTTCATCGACTACGACCTCGGCGCCGGCGAGGCGATGTCGCGCAAGCTCTCGGAGATGGGGGCGACCTCGGCCTTCGCCCACGCCGATCTCCGCGACATCGACGCGCTGAGGGCGGCGGTCGCGTCGATCCGCTCGGTGATCGGGCCGATCACAGTCCTCGTCAACAATGCCGGCCGCGACGACCGCCACGCCACCCTCGAGGTGACGCCCGAGTATTTCGACGAGCGCATCGCCATCAACTTCCGCCACCAGTTCTTCGCGACCCAGGCGGTCCTGCCCGACATGCAGGCGGCGGGCGGCGGCTCGGTCGTGCTCCTGAGCTCGCTCGTGCCCCTCGTCGGCATGGGGGGGATGCCGGTCTACGCCGCCTCGAAGTCGGCCGCGGTCGGCCTCGCCCGCTCGCTCGCCCGCGACTTCGGCCCCGACAACATCCGCGTCAACGCGCTGTCGCCCGGCTGGATCATGACCGAGCGCCAGCTGACGATGTGGCTGACCCCCGAGGCCGACGCGATGCGCGCCGAGCGCCAGTGCCTGACGCGCCGCCTCGTGCCCGAGGACATCGCCCGCGTCGCGCTCTTTCTCGCCTCCGACGAGTCGGGCGGGATCACCGCGCAGAACCACGTCGTCGACGGCGGCTGGTCCTGAGCCCGACAGGCCGGAGGGAGACGACGGTGGACAGCGACGAGCGGCGGATCGTGCGCCTGCGGCCGACGGCGCGGCGGCGGGTCGGGGCGGCGGCAATGCCCTGGCACTATCAGGACGAGATCGTCCTCGACCGCCGCACGCGGGCGATCCCCGCCGGCGCCGTCGTCACCCTCGAGGACGCCGAGCGCCGCCCGCTCGGCACCGCGGCCTTCAACGCCGCCTCGAAGATCACCGTGCGGATGCTCGACGACGACCCGGGCGCGGAGATCGGCGAGGACTGGTTCGCCGCCCGCCTCGCCCGGGCGCTGGCGCTCCGCGAGGCGCTCTTCGACGCGCCGTTCTACCGCCTCGTCCACGCCGAGGCCGACGGCCTCCCCGGCGTCATCGTCGACCGCTTCGGCGACGCCGCGGTGGTGCAGCCGAACGCCGCCTGGGCCGAGGCCCGCCTCGACGCGCTCGTCGCCGCGCTCCGCGCGGTGACCGGGGTCGCGACGGTCGTCAAGAACGCCGGCGGCCGGGCGCGGGCGCTCGAGGGGCTCGACGACGCCTCGGGGATCGTCGCGGGGGGGCTCGACGGGCCGGTGGCGGTGGCGATGAACGGCGCGACCTACTTCGCCGATCTCGCCGGGGGGCAGAAGACCGGGCTCTTCTACGACCAGCGCCCGAACCACGCCTTCGCCGCGCGGCTGGCGCGGGGGCGGTCCGTGCTCGACGTCTTCGCCCACGTCGGCGGCTTCGGGCTCGCCGCCCTCGCCGCCGGTGCGGGGTCGGCGCTCGCCGTCGACGGCTCGGCGGCGGCGCTCGAGCTCGCCCGGCGCGGGGCGGAGGCCGGCGGCGTCGCCGGGCGGTTCGCGGCGATGAAGGCCGACGCCTTCGACGCGATGGCCGCCCTCGCCGCCGAAGGCCGGCGCTTCGAGGTGGTGATCTGCGACCCGCCGGCGTTCGCCCCGAACAAGGCGGCGCTCGACGCCGGCCTCCGCGCCTACGAGCGCGTCGCGCGGATGGGGGCGGCGCTCGTCGCGGCGGACGGCTTCCTCGTCGTCTGTTCGTGCAGCCACGCGGCCGACCTCGCGCGCTTCCGCGAGGCGAGCCTGCGCGGCGTCGGGAAGGCGGGACGGAGCGCGCAGATCGTCCACGTCGGCGGGGCGGGGCCCGACCATCCCGTCCACCCGGCGCTGGCGGAGACCGCCTATCTCAAGGCGCTGTTCCTCCGGCTCGGCGGGTGAAGGCGGTCCTCGACGCCTGCGTGCTGTTTCCGCCGGTGATGCGCGAGATGCTGGTCGGCGCGGCCGAGCGCGGGGGATTTGCCCCGGTCTGGTCGGCGCGCATCTTCGAGGAGTGGGCGCGCGCCACCCGCCGCCTGCCCGAGGGCGCCGAGAGCGCGGCGCGGGCCGAGGCCGCCCGGCTCCGGGCGCGCTTCCCCGCGGCGGAGGTCGCGGTGCCCGAGGAACTCGTCGCGTCGCTGTCGCTGCCCGATCCCGACGACCGCCACGTCCTCGCCGCGGCGATCGCCGGGGGCGCCGACACCCTCGTCACCCTGAACCGCGGCGACTTTCCGACGCGGACGCTCGCCCGGCACGGCATCGTGCTCCGCGAGCCCGACGGCCTCCTCGTCGAGCTGCTCCACGACGGCATCGATCTCGCTCCCGTCGCCGAGGCGGCGCGGCGGGGCCGCGCGGCGGGGGTGCGGGCCGTCCTGAAGCGGGCCGGCCTGCCGCGGCTCGGCAAGGCGCTCGCGGGCGAGGGGGCCTGAGGAGGCCTCCGCGAAACCGCGGGGCCGCGGCCGATCGCCCGCGAATCGGCACGCCGTCTCGCGCGCGAGACGC
>CAZEGY010000220.1:0-6211 GCA_964511815.1 uncultured Rhodovulum sp. | reverse complement strand
TCGAGGCGGTGGTCGCGGCCAAGCCCGACGTCTTCAACCACAACCTCGAGACCGTCCCCGGCCTCTACCCCGAGGTCCGCCCCGGCGCGCGCTACTTCCACTCGCTGCGCCTGCTCCAGCGGGTGAAGGAGCTCGACCCGGCGATGTTCACCAAGTCCGGCATCATGGTCGGCCTCGGAGAGGATCGCCAGTCGGTACTCCAGGTCATGGACGACATGCGCGCCGCCGACGTCGACTTCCTGACCGTCGGCCAGTACCTCCAGCCGACGCCGAAGCACCACGCCGTCAACCGCTTCGTCACCCCCGAGGAGTTCGCCGGCTACGAGAAGGCGGCGTTCGGCAAGGGCTTCCTCATGGTCTCGGCGACGCCGCTCACCCGGTCGAGCTACCACGCCGGCTCGGACTTCGAACGCCTGCGCGCCGCACGGCTCGCGAAGCTCGCGACCCGCGAGGCGTGAGGCGGGCTCAGTAGGCGAGCTGCGGATACCAGTCGCTGCCCCGCCCCTCGGGGGTCGCGTCGAGCAGGAGCCAGAGCGGGTCCATCTCGGGCTGGCCGCGCGGGTCCTCGCCGGGATCGGCCATCTCCCCCGACATCTCGCCGCTCCAGAAATGGCGGATGGTACCGTCGCGGCGGGTGAAGACCGTCAGGCCCGGCATGTCGCCGTCGTCGGCGTCGACGTAGGCGCGGGTGAAGTCGCCGCTCGGGTCGGCGTAGACCGGCACGTCGCGCCAGCCCCGCGCCGCCTTCGCCGCCACCAGCCGCTCGATCGGCGAGCGCGCGACGAAGGCGAGGGCGACGCGCTGCGACACGTCGGCCACCTTGCTCGCGAAGCCGCCGATGAACGACGTGCACATCGGGCAGGGGTTGGCGCGCTCCGGCCCGAACATGTAGCTGTAGACGACGAGGGTGTCCCGGTCGCCGAAGAGCCCCTCGAGCGTCACCGGGCCGTTCTCGCCGACGAAGTCGTAGTCGCGCGCGACCGGCCCCCCCGGCGGCAGCGCCCGGCGCAGGCGGGCGACGCGCTCGGCGTGGCGGCGAAGCTCGATCTCCTCGGCGAGGAGGGCGTTGCGCGCGGCGCGGTACTCCGGGCTCTCGTTCGGAAAGTGCGCCCCGTTGCCGGCCGCGAGGGTCGCGGCGGGCACGAGGTCGCGGTCGGTGCGGTCGATGACTGTCATGCGGTTGCCTCCCTTGACAGGCTTATGTTGGTATCAACATAATGCCGCGATGTCAAAGCCGGTTCCCTTCGCGACGACGATCCACGTCCGCGACCATTGCCTGTGCCTCGCCACCCAGCGCGCGGCGCGGGCGCTGGCGCGGCACTTCGACGATGCGTTGCGCCCGCTCGGGATCACCAGCGGCCAGTTCTCGCTGATGATGTCGCTGAACCGGCCCGAGCCGCCGACGGTCGGGATGGTCGCCGACGTGCTGGCGATGGACCGCACCACCGTCACCGCGGCGCTGAAGCCGCTCGAGCGTCGCGGCCTCGTCGCCGTCGGCGCCGACGCCGCCGACCGCCGCGCCCGCCGGCCGGCGCTGACCGCGGCGGGGGAGCTCCTGCTCGCCGAGGCCGTCGTCATCTGGACCGAGCGCCACGCGGCGATCGACCGGCTCGGGGGCGACGGCCTCGCCGCCGGCCTCGCCGGCCTCGTGGCGGGGCTCAAGACCTGCGACGGCGCCTGACGCCGGTCAGCTGTCGAGCTGGAACCGCTCGAACCGCCCGAGCGCGGCGTCGATCTCCGCCCGGTGCGCGCGTTCGCGGCCGGCGTCGAGCGTCGTCCATTGCTGGATGAGGAGCCGCCCCTCGGCCCGGTCGGTCTTGATGTCGGCGACCGACACCACCCGGTCCCCGGCGATGACCGGCAGGGCGAAGTAGCCGAGAACCCGTTTCTCCTTCGGGAGATACGCCTCGAAGCGGTGCTCGTAGCCGAAGAACGCGGCGAGGCGGGCGCGCTGGATGACCAGCGGGTCGAAGGGCGAGAGCACGTGGACGAGCGCGGCGTCGGGCTCGGGCGGCACCTCGGTGCCCGGCGCCACCCAGAAGGCGCCGCCGATCTCGGGCACCACCGCCGGGACGAGGCGCTTCCGGCGCACGCGCTCGGCGATCAGCGCCGCCATCGCCGGGCGGCGGCCGCGGACCTGCTGGATCGCGTCGATCGAGACGATCCCCTGCGACCGCAGCGCCCGGTCGAGCAGGTAGTCGAGGAACTGCCGCGGACTCGCCGGGCGCGGCCGCGGCGGCCAGCCGAAGTGACGGTCGGTGAGCTCGTAGGTCTTGACCATCCCCGACCGCGCCGAGACCGTCAGCTCGCCGCGGTAGAAGCCGAGCTGCAATGCCCGCTTGGTGGGCTTGCGGCTCGCCCAGGGGTGGTCCTTCTCGACCAGCACGTCGTCGTCGATGTCGCGGATCGAGAGCGGCCCGTCGCGGCGGATGCGCGCGACGGCGGCGCGCAGGTCCTTCGGCGCCACCGCGGCGAACCACTTCTCCGGGGCTTCCCGGTGGCGCTTCATGTCGGCCATGAAGAAGCGGTAGTCGCGGGTCGGGACGTAGGCGAGCGCGTGCGTCCAGTACTCGAACACCGACTTCTCGTCGCTCAGCGCCACGGCGAGGTCGTCGCGCCGGTAGTCGGGGATGCGGCTCCACAGGATGTGGTGGTGCGAACGCTCGATGACGTTGATCGTGTCGATCTGCACGTAGCCGAGATGCTCGACCGCCGCCCGCGTCGCCGCCGGCCCGGCGCCGAACGGCGCGGCGCTGTCGAGGCGCTGCGCGGCGAGCCACAGGCGGCGGGCCTCGGCGAGGGAGAGCTTGATCGGGGCCGGGGTGGCAGGCGGCATGCGGATTCGGGGGTCGGTTCGGGAACGCAAAGAGAACACGGGCCGCGCCGGCGCGCAACCATTTGCGCTTGACCGCTCGGGCGCTTGCGGGGATTAGTAACCAATCAGTTAAAAGAGCCGGATGGCCGGCCGAGTCGGGAGGAGACGTCTCATGGCGGTGCGCCGCTTCGGCCTCATCATGCACGGGGTCACGGGCCGCATGGGCCTGAACCAGCATCTCGTCCGCTCGATCGTCGCGATCCGGGCGCAGGGGGGCGTGCCGCTCGCCAACGGCGACCGGCTGATGCCCGACCCGATCCTCGTCGGGCGCAACGCCGCCAAGGTCGAGGCGCTGGCGCGGACGCACGGCATCGAACGGTGGAGCGACGACCTCGACGCGGCGCTCGCCGACCCCGACGACACGCTGTTCTTCGACGCGGGCACGACCCGGATGCGCGCCGGGCTCCTGTCGCGCGCCATCGACGCCGGCAAGCACGTCTATTGCGAGAAGCCGGTCTCGGACGACCTCGACGCCGCGGTCGCCCTCGCCCGCAAGGCCAAGGCGGCGGGGGTCAGGCACGGGGTGGTGCAGGACAAGCTCTATCTCCCCGGCCTCCGCAAGCTCGCGATGCTGCGCGACGCGGGCTTCTTCGGGCGGATGCTCTCGGTCCGCGGCGAGTTCGGCTACTGGGTGTTCGAGGGCGACTGGCAGCCGGCGCAGCGGCCGTCGTGGAACTACCGCCGCAAGGACGGCGGCGGCATCATCCTCGACATGCTCTGCCACTGGCGCTACGTCCTCGACAATCTCTTCGGCGAGGTTCGCGCCGTAAGCTGTCTCGGTGCAACGCATATTCCGAAGCGAGTCGACGAGGGGGGGCACTCCTACGACGCCGACGCCGACGACGCCGCCTATGCGACCTTCGAGCTCGCGGGCGGGGTGATCGCCCAGATCAACTCGTCGTGGGCGGTGCGCGTCCGCCGCGACGATCTCGTGACCTTCCAGGTCGACGGCACCCACGGCTCGGCGGTCGCCGGGCTGACGCGGTGCTGGACCCAGCACCGGGTCAACACCCCGAAGCCGGTGTGGAACCCCGACCAGCCGCAGACCATCGACTTCCACGCCGGCTGGGACGAGGTGCCCGACAACCGGGTCTGGGACAACGGCTTCAAGCTCCAGTGGGAGGACTTCCTCCGCCACGTCGTCGAGGACGCCCCGTGGAAGTTCACCCTCGTCGAGGGCGCCAAGGGCGTCCAGCTCGCCGAGCTCGGCCTCGCGAGCTGGCGCGAGCGCCGCTGGCGCGACGTTCCGGCGCTGGAGATCTGAGAGGCGCACGTGGCGCGCCACTCTCGCAGGTTCGGGCACCTTTCCAGATGGTTAACGGGCGAGACGAAATGAATAGATATCAATCACTTAAGCCCCGTCTCGCGCGCGAGACGGGGCGGGATTCCTGACGATGGCGACCCTCGGCCTCCCCACCGCCGACCGCCGGATCGAGCCCTACACGACCCGCGCCGCCGCCCCGCTCCTGCCCGACGGCAAGGGCTTCGACCGCATCGCCTTCGCCGCGGCCCACGTCGTCGCCGACCCGCTCGCCGACGTCGACCCCTGGCTCGCCCCGGCGATCGACTGGGAGGCGACGATCCGCTTCCGCGAGTACCTCTGGGACCTCGGCCTCGGCGTCGCCGAGGCGATGGACACCGCCCAGCGCGGCAGCGGCCTCGGCTGGCCCGAGGCCCGGCTCCTGATCGGAAAGTCCCTCGAGGCGGCGCGCGCCCGGCCGGGGGCGCTGATCGCGAGCGGGGCAGGGACCGACCACCTCGCGCCGGGGCCGGAGGCCGGCATCGACGCGGTGATCGCCGCCTACGAGGAGCAGGTCGCCGCGGTCGAGGAGATGGGCGGGCGGATCATCCTCATGGCGAGCCGGGCGCTGGCCGCGGCGGCGACCGGGCCGGACGACTACCTCCGGGTCTACGACCGGGTGCTCGCGCAGGTGCGGGAGCCGGTCATCCTCCACTGGCTCGGCGAGATGTTCGACCCCGCCCTCGCCGGCTACTGGGGCTCGGACGACCACGGGCGGGCGATGGAGACCTGCCTCGAGGTGATCGCCGCGCATCCGGACAAGGTCGACGGCATCAAGATCTCGCTCCTCTCCCGGGAGAAGGAGATCGCCATGCGCCGCCGCCTGCCGGCGGGGGTCCGCATGTACACCGGCGACGACTTCAACTACGCCGAGCTGATCGCCGGCGACGCGGAGGGGCATTCCGACGCGCTCCTCGGCATCTTCGACGCGATCGCGCCGGCGGCCTCGGCGGCGCTCTCGGCGCTCGGGCGGGGCGCGGAGAGCGAGTTCCACGACATCCTCGCGCCGACGGTGCCGCTGTCGCGCCACGTCTTCCGGGCGCCGACGCGGTTCTACAAGACCGGCGTCGTCTTCCTCGCCTACCTCAACGGCTTGCAGGACCATTTCGTCATGGTCGGCGGCCAGGAGAGCGCCCGCTCGATCCTCCACCTCGCCGAGCTCTTCCGCCTTGCCGACGCGGCCGGCGTGCTCCGCGATCCCGACCTCGCGGCGGCGCGGATGCGGGCGGTGCTCGCCGTCCACGGGGTCGGGTGATGGCGGCGCCGGTCGCGGGCCTGTCGATCAACCTCGCCACGGTGCGCGGCCAGTGGGGGATGACGGAAGCGGTGGCGGGGTGTCTCCGCCACGGCATCACCGCGATCGCGCCGTGGCGGGACCAGGTGGCGGAGATCGGGCTGGCGAACGCGGTCCGGCTCGTGAAGGACAACGGACTGCGCGTCACCGGCCTCTGCCGCGGCGGCTTCTTCCCGGCGGCGACCGCGGCCGGGCGGCGGGCGGCGGTCGAGGACAACCGGCGGGCGATCGAGGAGGCGGCGGCGCTCGGCGCCGACTGCCTCGTCCTCGTCGCCGGCGGCCTCGCCGAAGGCTCGCGCGACCTCGGCGCGGCGCGGGAGATGGTGCGGGACGGGATCGCCGCGGTGCTGCCCGAGGCGCGGGCGGCCGGGGTGCCGCTGGCGATCGAGCCGCTGCATCCGGTCTATGCCGCCGACCGCTGCTGCGTGAACACGCTCGGGCAGGCGCTCGACCTCTGCGACGCGCTCGGCAGCGGGGTCGGGGTGGCGATCGACGTCTATCACGTCTGGTGGGACCCCGAGCTCGAGGCGCAGATCCGGCGGGCGGGGGCGGCGGGCCGCATCCTCGCCCACCACGTCTGCGACTGGCTGGTGCCGACCCGCGACCCCCTGAACGACCGCGGGATGATGGGCGACGGCGTCGTCGAGCTCAGACGCATCCGCGGCTGGTTCGAGGCGGCGGGGTTCCACGGGCCGCAGGAGGTCGAGATCTTCTCGGCCGACGACTGGTGGACGCGCGACGG
>CAZEGY010000219.1:0-6230 GCA_964511815.1 uncultured Rhodovulum sp. | reverse complement strand
CCTCGTAGTCGTCGGCGCGGCTGTCGATCGAGACGTCGAGGTCGGAGAAGAGCTCGGCGATCGGCTCGACCGACTCGTAGCTGATCCGGGTCGGGGCGAAGAGCGCCTTGGCCTTGTCGACGTCGCCGGCCTTGATCGCGGCGACGAACTCGGCCGTGTCCTTCACCAGCGTGTCGGTCTGCTCGGAGACGTAGAGCTTGTAGTCGCTGATCGGCCCGACGAGATCGAGCGTGGCGTCGGCACGGGCCGCGGCGGCCGAGAGCGCGACGAGCGCGGAGGCGGCGGCAAGGGTCGGAAGGCGCATGGACTTACTCCTCGAGAGGCCCCCGGTCGGGGGCCGTGGCGGTCGGATCCGACTGGCTGGATGCCTGGCTCGTCGGGGAAATGGCGTCGATGAGGGTGCGGCCGAGGTAGTCCCCTTCCGCGAAGCCCGGGAGCGCGAAGAAATAGCCGCCGCCGACGGGCTTGACGTATTCCTCGAGCGGCTCGCGGTCGAGCCGCCGCTGGACGGCGATGAACGACCGCTCGAGGTCGGCCTGCCACGCGATGAAGAGGAGGCCCTGGTCGAGCTGGCCGTTCTTCAAGACCCCGTTCACGTAGTTGAACGGGCGCCGGAGCATGAGGCTCGCCTCCGATGCCGGCGTCCGCGGGTTGGCGAGGCGGATGTGGGCGTCGAGCGGCGTCGCCGCGCCTTCGGGGTCGGCGGCGAAGTCGGGCACCATCGCCTCGGTGCCGTCGGGCCGGTCGAGGGGCGCGCCGGTCATCTTGGTACGCCCGAAGATGCGCTCCTGCTCGCCGAGGGGGGTGCGGTCCCAGCGCTCGACGAGGGTGCGGATGATGCGGACGGCCATGTAGCTGCCGCCCTCGGCCCAGGCGGGCTCGCCCGTCGCCGCGCCGGCCCAGACGACGCGCGCCATCAGGGCGGGGTCGGCGCTGTCGGGGTTGGCCGAGCCGTCGCGGAAGCCGAGGAGGTTGCGGGCGCTCTCGGGCGGGGCGCCGGGGTCGGCGGCGATCACCGGCACGTTGCCGGCCTGCGCCCACTTGAGGACGAGCGCCCCCGGCAGGTTCTTCACCACGTCGCGGAGGGCGTGGACGACGGTGTCCTGGGTGTTGGCGCAGAACTGGAGGACGAGGTCGCCGTGGGCGAGGTCGGCGGCGATCGCGTCGTTGTGGAAGCGCGTCATCCGTTGCAGCACCCGCGGCTTCAGCGGCGCGAGCCACGGGCGCTCGTCGAAGAGCGCGGCGCCGAGGCCGACGGTGATCGTCAGCGCGTCGGGCCGCACCACCGGCCCGAGGATGCCGCTGTCCGGCGGCGGCAGCTTCGGGTCGGCCTCGGCGACGACGCCGCCGCGGGTCAGGAGGACGATGCGCTCGGTCAGGCGGCGGAAGAGCGCCTCGAGCGCCGCCGGATCGTCGGCGATGACGTGGAAGGCGGCGACCATGCCGTTCGCCGGCCGCGGCGTGACGATCCCCGCCTGGTGGGGGCCGTAGGGCGCGACGTAGTCCCCTGCCCCGGCGGCGTCGGCGACGGGCGCCTCGGCGACGTTGTGCGCGGCGGCCTCGGCGCGGCCGAGCCCCGGCGCGAGGGCGAGCGCGGCGGCGCCGGCGAGGAGGCCGCGGCGGGTGGTGGGGAGGCGGCCCGCCATCGCTATTCGAGCCCGATCGCGGGGTTCATCGCCTGCGCCGCGGCGGCGACCGCGGCGAAGGCGGCGGCGATCTGCGCCCGGCCGTCGGCGTCGACCGTGTCGTAGGACGGGAAGGCGCCGTCCTTCGCGAAGCCGTCGAGGGTGGCGCGGGCGCCGTCGAGGGCGTGATGGAGCGCCTGCGAGGCGCCGGGATCGGCCTCGGCGACGAGCGGGTCGACGAGGAGCGCCGACTTGGCGATGCCGTCGAGGTCGGCGGCGAATTCGGCGAGGTCGGCGTGGCTGTAGGGCGCCTGCGCGCCGGTGGCCTGGTCGGCGACGCGCTGCGCGAGGGCGGCGGCGTTGGCGGCGAGGTCGGCCGGGGCCACGTCGAGGGCCTTGAGGCGGTCCTTCAACGTCCCGGCGTCGTCGGCGAGCGCCGCCGCCACCGGGGCGAGGCCGTCGGTGCCGCCCGCGCCCCAGAGGCCGTGCTCGATGCGGTGGAAGCCGGTGAAGGCCGGGTCCTGCTCGCGGCCCGCGAGGTATTCGGCGAGCGGGTCCATGCGGTTGGCGAGGTCGGCGACGCGCCCCGAGACCGGCGCCATCTGTCGCCACGGCCGGCGCGCGGCGAGCCACGCCGCCTTCGCGCCCGCGACGTCGCCGGCGTCGATCCGCTCGGAAAGCGCGGCGGTGGCGTCGACGAGCTCGGAGGCGCGGCGGCCGAGGTAGACGCGGTACTCCGACAGCGGGCCGATGAAGGCCCGCGTCTCGGGCGCGGCCTTCGCCGCCTCGGACTCGGCGGTCGCGGTCACCGTGAGCGTGCCGCGCGGGTTCGAAAGCAGCCCGCAGGTGATCGCGTAGGTGCCGGGCTTCAGCCGCTCGGTGAGGGTGGCGACGAGGCCCGGGGTGATGTTCTCGCGCTCGGCGACGACCATCACCCCGTCGAGGATCTCCCATTCGAGCGCGCGGTCGGAGGAGTTGTGGATGCGGAAGGTCGTGCGCCCCGCCGGCACGGTCAGCGCCGCGGGCTCGCAGGCGGCGTCGGTGACGGTGACGGCGATGGCGCCGTCCTCCGGCACCGGCACGGCGCTGCGGGCGGCGTACCAGAACGCGGCGAGGCCGACGACGACGAGGAGCCCGGCGCCGGCGAGGGCGAGGGTCGTCGCCCGGCCCGACATCGGGTGCGGCTCCGCGGCCATCAGGCGGCCTCCGTCCGCGGGCGCGGGGCGTCGGGATGCGGCCGCAGGAAGAAGAAGAGCGTCAGGGCGAGGACGAGCGCCCAGACGAGCACCTCGCCGAGCACCGGCGCGTCATGGTAGCCGAAGAGGCCGGAGAGGACGGTACCGGCCAGCGAGCCGACCGGCAGGGCGCGGGTCATGTCCCAGACCGGCTGCTGGAGGTGGTTCCAGATGCCGGCCTCGTGGAGGTTGCGGAGCACGCTCGAGGCGAGGCCGGCGGCGACGAAGACGATGAAGATCCCCGTCCACCGGAAGAAGCGCCGGAGGTCGAGGCGCACCCCGCCGCGGTAGATGCCGACGCCGAGGAGGACCGCGGCGGCGATGCCGAGGAGCGCGCCGGCCGGCGCCGCCCATCCCGGGCTCTGCTGGAAGAGCGCGAGCAGGAAGAACACCGACTCGAGCCCCTCGCGGGCGACGGCGAAGAAGGTCATCCCGAGCAGCGCCCAGGTCGGCCCGCGGGCGTCGGCCATCGCCAGGTCGATGTCGTGCTCCATCGTCGCCCGGATCGAGCGCGCCGCCTTGCGCATCCAGAAGACCATCGAGATCAGGACGACGACGGCGACGGCGCCGACGACCGCCTCGAAGAGCTCCTGGGTCCGCTGCGGGAACTGCGCGCCGACGAGGAGCACCGCGGCGCCGACGAAGAGCGAGAGCGCCACGGCGAGGAGCACCCCCACCCACACCGTCGGCAGCCACGCCGCGCGGCCGGTCCGCGCGAGGTAGCCCGCGATGATGCCGACGATCAGCGCCGCCTCGATCCCCTCGCGGAGCATGATCAGGAAGGATGGCAGCATCGCCGGCCCCTCGCGGTCGGTCTCCGGCTCGCCGGCAGGATTTCCCTACCGAACGACTCAGGATTGCCCGCTGGCTACCCTTCCTGCGCGACGGCGGCACTGCGACGGATTGGCGCGGGGGGCGGCGCGCGCCCGGGACGTGGCGCGCGCGGTCAGCGCCCGGCGGCGATCGCCATCAGGCGGGCGCGGAGGGTGTCGCTCTTGCGCGTGGCGAAGAGCACGTCGTCGATCCGGGTGCCGCCGTCGATCTCGGGGACGATGACGAGATAGTCCGACCAGACGATCCCCTTGCGGGCGGGGTCGCTGCGGCGGATCTCGACGAGGGCGGCGTTGCGGGTCTCGACCTCGCAGACCGGCACGTCGGTCGTGTAGGTCTGGAAGAGCACCCGCGCCGGCGGCATCCGCGGGTCGCGCTTCGCCGCCGCCACGGCGACGTCGCGGGCGAGTTGCGCGGTCAGCAGCGGACGGATCGCCGCCATGTCGCCGGTGAGCGTCGCCTTGCAGAACTCGATGCCGATCGCGTCCCAGTCGTAGCGCGAGGCGGCAGCGGCCGGCAGCGCGGCGAGGACGGCCGCGACGGCGATCGCGAGGGCGGCGCCGGCGCGCCTCATAGCACGCCGACCTCGGCGAGCCCGGCGACGAGCGCCGGCGGCAGCGCCGGGGCGCCGGCCGCGGCCGCCGCGAGGTCGGCGGGCGCGTCGGAGGGGCGCAGGTAGCGCCAGCCCTGGAACGGACGCCGCGGCTGCGGCGTCGTGCGCACCACGTCGGGGTCGAGCCGCAGGCGGCAGCGGTCGATGCCGTCGTCGCGGGTCTCGGTCTCGAGCGCGACGATGCGCTGGCGGCAGAGGACGAGGCCCTTGACGACCCAGTAGAGCGAGCCGCCGTCGAGGAGCTCCGCCTGGCGCTTCGGCCACATGCGGGTGACGTGGAAGGGCCGCGGGTCGGCGCCCCGGGCGCGACGCTCGGCGGCGCGCGTCTCCTGCCAGTCGAGCAGATCCTCGACGCTGTCGCAGCCGACGCAGAGCTTGAGAAGATGGATTCCTGCCATGCCAGCACTAGATATGTTGCGACACCCGACCGCAAGATATTAGGCTTGGCCGACCCCGTCCAGACGGCGTCCAGTCGGCGACGATCAGCTCCGAGGGCCCGCGATGAACAAGCCCGACCGCAGCCTCCGCCCGGCGGAGGGCCTTTCCTGGCAGGAGGTCAGCCTCGACGTCCTGCGCGAGAAGTACGCCAAGGGGCCGGAGCGCGACCTCGACGGCCCCGAGATGGCCCGCGCCGTGCGGCTGCGCGTCGCACGCGCCCTCGCCGCGGTCGAGGACGACCCCGCCCGCTGGGAGCCGGTGTTCCTGAAGGCGCTCGAGGACGGCTTCATCCCCGGCGGCCGGATCAACTCGGCCGCGGGCTCGGGGATTCGCGACGTCACCCTCATCAACTGCTTCGTCCAGCCGGTCGGCGATTCGGTCTCCGAGACCGTCGACGGCAAGCCCGGCATCTACATCGCCCTGCGCCAGGCCGCCGAGACCATGCGCCGCGGCGGCGGCGTCGGCTACGACTTCTCGGCGATCCGCCCCCGCGGTGCCCGCGTCCACGGCACCGACAGCGCCGCGTCGGGTCCGATCAGCTACATGCACGTCTTCGACCAGTCCTGCGCCACCGTCGAGAGTGCCGGGGCGCGGCGCGGCGCACAGATGGGCGTGCTGCGCTGCGACCACCCCGACATCATGGAGTTCGTCGCGGCCAAGCGGCAGGCGGGCAAGCTCAACAACTTCAACATCTCCGTCGGCGTCACCGACGCGCTGATGCGCGCGGTCGAGGAAGACGGCGACTTCGAGCTCGTCCACAAGGCCGAGCCCGGCTCGGCCCAGGTCGCCGCCGGCGCCCACCGCCGCGACGACGGGCTCTGGGTCTTCGCGACGATCCGCGCCCGCGAGCTGTGGTCGGCGATCATGCGCAACACCTACGAGGCCGCCGAGCCCGGCGTGCTCTTCCTCGACCGCATCAACGCCGAGAACAACCTCCACTACGCCGAGACGATCG
Source organism: uncultured Rhodovulum sp. (assembly GCA_964511815.1). Lineage (GTDB taxonomy): Bacteria > Pseudomonadota > Alphaproteobacteria > Rhodobacterales > Rhodobacteraceae > Amaricoccus. Next base: position 533 of record CAZEGY010000219.1, on the reverse strand, counting down.
AGGCGACCAACCCCTGCGGCGAGATCCCGATCCCCGACCACGGTTGCTGCTGCCTCGGCTCGATCGACCTGACCCGCTTCGTGCGGGGGGCGTTCACGCCGGACGCCGCCTTCGACGCCGACGCCTTCGCCGAAACGGTGGGCGTCGCGGTGCGGATGCTCGACAACGTCCTGACCGCGACGGTCTGGCCCCTCCCCGAGCAGGCGGCGGAGGCGGCGGCGAAGCGCCGCGTCGGGCTCGGCTTCACCGGCCTCGGCGACGCGCTCATCCTGCTCGGCCTCCGCTACGACAGCGACGCGGCCCGCGCCGCGGCGGCCGGCTTCGCCGAGGCGCTGCGCGACGCCGCCTACCGCGCCAGCATCGCCCTCGCCGCGGAGAAGGGCGCCTTCCCGCTCTTCGACGCCGGGAAGTATCTCGCCTCGGGCATGGCCCGGCGGCTTCCCGAGGCGATCCGCGCCGCGATCCGCGAGGGGGGGATGCGCAACAGCCACCTGCTGTCGATCGCGCCGACCGGGACGATCAGCCTCGCCTTC
>CAZEGY010000218.1:0-6259 GCA_964511815.1 uncultured Rhodovulum sp. | reverse complement strand
GGCGCGGGCCGAGGTTTCCCAGGCGACGATCGATTCGCTTTCGGCGCCTGCGAGCGTCGAGACCTCGATCGGAACGCTGGACTTCAAGGATGGCGCACCCAGCACCGACACCGCGCAGAAGGTCTTCGACGCCCTCACCTTCACCAACGCGCTGAACGTCTACAACAACAGCTTCCGCGGCGCCTCCGCCCTCGGCTTCCACAAGGGCTTCCAGAGCATCGGCGCCGACTACAACGACGTCATCATCACGTCGGAGCTGCTGGACTCGAAGTCCCTGTTCCTGACCGGCAACGCCGACACCGTCTACTACCTCTCCGTCGTCGACCTCTCCAACGGCCCGATGGTCATCGAACAGCCCTCGGACGCCGTCGGGACCATCAACGACATGTGGTTCTCGTGGATCATCGACGTCGGCAAGCCGGGACCCGATCGTGGCGAGGGCGGCAAGTACCTGATCGTCGGGCCCGACTACGACGGGCCGCTGCCCGAGGGCGGCTACTTCGTCGCGCACTCGAAGACCAACCGGGTCCTCTACGCTTCGCGCGCCTATCTCGTGAACAACGATCCCGAGCCGGCGGTCGAGAACATCAAGGCCAACCTGAAGATCTACCCCTACACGGCGGGCGGCTACGGCACCAGCATCGCCGAGGCGCTGACCGGGGCGGTACACCTCGCGGAAGATCCGGCGATACCGGACATGAAGTTCGTCGAGGCGAGTGACGTGTCGTTCAGCACTGTCCCTCCCAGCGATATCGGCTTCTACGAGTGGATCAACGAGAACGTCCAAGCCGAGCCCGCCACCAGCTATGACGTGGAACTCGCCGGCCAGCTCGCCGCCATCGGCATCGTCAAGGGCCAGGACTTCTCGCCCGACGAGCGGATGAAGCGGATCCTCACCGACGCCGCCGCCGTCGGCCAGGCGGCCGGCCGGGTGCTGAACTGGCGCCCCTACGCGGCCCATCCCGACTGGGCCTACTACGACGGCTCAATGTGGGGAAGCATGCTCTGGGAGGGCGGCGCCTTCTTCGAGACCCCGCCGCCCGCCTTCGCGGACGGAGAATTCAAGCCGCTGCCGCCAACCGGCGCCCGGACGCTCGACAGCCGCACGGCCTTCTACTACGGCTACACCCTCGACAGCCCCGGCATGATCATGAACATCCCGCGCGTGGGCTCGCAGTATCTGATGTCGTTCCTCGACCCCTCGGGCGAGCCGTTCGACGGCGCGAAGACCTACAAGGTGACGCTACCCAAGGACGTCCCGGCCCAGGCGTTCTGGTCGTTCACGCTCTACGACAACCAGACCCGCTCGATGCTGGCGACGCCGCAGAAGTATCCCCGCGCCGGCTCGCAGAGCTATCCCTCTCCGGCGGCGACGGAAGCCGAGGACGGCTCGACGACGGTGTATTTCGCGCCCGAGCAGCCCGACGGCGTCGATCGCGGCAACTGGATCCAGACCGACCCGGAGAAGGGCTGGTTCACAATCCTGCGCCTCTACAGCCCGCTGCCGTCGTTTTTCGACAAGTCCTGGCAGCCCAGCGAGATCGAACTGGCGAATGACTAACCGGCGCCCGGGGCCCGGTGCGACACGGAACAGGAGATGTGAGATGAGGCGGTATACTGGTTCGACGCGCGGTGCTGGCCTCCTCGCCATCGCCGCAGCCTTTTTCACGGTGTCGACGCCGGCCACTGCCCAGGACTGGCCGGACGTCGCCGAGGCCAAGGCGATTGCGGAGGAAGGCTACGTCTACGGCCTGCCGATCGTGATGAACTACTCGGTCATGTACGACTACGCGGTCGACCGCAATTCCGGGCAGTTCAAGGCGCCCTTCAACGAGATCAGCAACGAGGCGCGTGTCTTCACCTACGAGGACACGACGATCATCAGTCCCAACAGCGACACGCCCTATTCCGTCGCCTGGCTGGATCTGCGGGCCGAGCCCATCGTCCTGTCGGTGCCGGCGGTCGAGAGCGACCGCTACTATTCCGTCCAACTGATCGACGGCAACACCTACAACTACGGCTACATTGGCAGCCGGGCGACGGGCAACGATGCCGGCGACTACATGGTCGTCGGTCCCGACTGGAAGGGGGAGACGCCGGACGGCATCGAGAAGGTGTTCCGGTCGTCGACGCAGTTCTCCCTCGCCATCTATCGCACCCAGCTTTTCGGCCCCGACGACATGCCGAAGGTCGAGAACGTGCAAGCGGGGTACAAGGTGCAGACGTTCTCGGCGTACCTGGATGGTCCTGCTCCGGCGGCGGCCCCGGCCGTCGACTTCCCGGCGATCGACACGGATCTCGTCAAGACCAACTTCTTCCAGTACCTCGACTTCGCCCTGCAGTTCGCGCCTGCGTCTCCCGCCGAGGCGGAGATCCGCTCCAAGCTCGCCACGATCGGCGTCGGGCCCGGCAAGTCGTTCGAGTTCAAGGATCTGCCGGCTGACCATCGGCAGGCCGTCGCGCAGGGCATGGCCGAGGGCGACGCCAAGGTGAAGCAATACCTGGCGGAGAAGCTCTACAAGGTGAACGGCTGGTCGGTGAGCGACCTGTGGGGCGACACCGCCTTCATCGATGGCGACTGGATCAAGCGTGCGGCCGGCGCGTCGGCCGGAATCTACGGGAACGACGCGCTCGAGGCGGTCTATATCCTGGGCAGGGAGCTGCCCAGTGGCGACGAGCTCGATGGCAGCAAGCAGAACTACACGCTGACGTTTCCCGCCGGGGAGCTGCCGCCGGTGAGCGCGTTCTGGTCCCTGACGATGTACGACGGCAAGACGCAGCTTCTGATCGAGAACCCGATCAACCGCTATCTTATCAACTCTGCAATGTTGCCGGACATGAAGAAGAACGCCGACGGCTCGCTGACGCTCTACCTCCAGAAGGACTCTCCTGGGGCGGAGAAAGAGGCCAATTGGCTGCCGGCGCCGGATGGGCCGATCTACCTGGCCTTACGGATGTACCGTCCAAAGACCGAGCAGCCCTCCATCCTGCCGGTCGGCCAAGGCGCCTGGCAGCCACCGGCCCTCGCAGCGGCGCCATAGACGTTGCGGCCGAGCGAGATCAACTGATCGTCAAACGATGGCCAGGCGCCCAGAGCGCGACATCATGGAGGCGAGAATGCACTTGACCTCAGACACTCCGAGCGACTCGGGTGCGTCCCGGCGAACGGTGCTGACGGGCGGCGCGACGCTTGCGGCGCTACTCGCCGCGGGTCCTGGCGCTGCGGCGCAGGAAGCGCAGGCCCAGGCCGACTTCCTCTTCGTGCAGACCGCGCAGTCGATGGCCTTCGATGCCGACCAGAACAGGCTGACCCTTAGCGGGGTCAGCCCCGTCACCCTCTTCTTTTCCGACCGGCCAGAGCGGATCGCCGGCAACATGAAGACCGAGGCCTTCGTGCCGTTCTGGAGCGAGGGCAGCGACAGCTTCCTGTCGGACCCGCCGAACGCCGACCTCTCGATCATCGAGGACGGCGCCCTGCGCCAGACCGTCGTCGTGCTCCGCGACCCCGTGCTCGAGGGCGACAACCTCCACTACACGGTGCAGATCGTCGAAGGCGACATGCCGGTGCTCGGCGAAGAGGTCTCGGTCTTCATCGACGTGATCGGCATGCCGCTGACGCCCTTGTCCTACGCAGGCGTTGCCCGCCGTGGCTATCGCCGGGCGGCATTGTACTGACGGAACGCGCTTCGCTCCGCGGAACCAGGAAGGGACGAGCCTCATGATCCAACCGATACTGCTGGCGGCTGCGGCCGCGCTCTGCCTCGCGGGAGCGGCGGCGGCACAGGACGACTCCGCCGATCTCGCCAAGAAGCTATCGAACCCGGTCGCGGACCTGATCAGCGTACCGTTCCAGTTCAACTACAATGGCGGCTTCTTCAACGGCGACGGCGACCAGTACTACCTGAACATCCAGCCGGTGATCCCCTTCTCGATCAGCCGCGACTGGAACGTCATCTCACGCACCATCTTGCCGATCTACAGCCAAGACGGCGTGATTCCCGGCGAAGGCTCGCAGTTTGGTCTCGGCGCCGCCACGCAGAGTTTCTTCTTCTCTCCAAAAGCTCCAACGAAGGCCGGCCTGATTTGGGGCGTTGGCCCGGCCTTTCTGCTGCCGACCGCCACTGACAACATCTCGACCAACCAGTGGGGCGCCGGGATCACTGGCGTCGCCTTGATCCAGCGGCACGGCTGGACCTTCGGCGGGCTCGCCAACCACCTCTGGTCGCTGACAGGCGACGACGAGGAAGGGGACATCTCCGCGACATTCCTCCAGCCGTTCGTCAGCTACACCACGCCCAAGGCGACCTCGTTCACGCTCAACACCGAGTCGACCTACGACTGGGAGAACGAGGAGTGGTCGGTCCCGATCAATGCCGTGGTCGCCCAGGTCGTCAAGATCGGCGGCCGCCCCGTCCAGTTCGGCGTGGGTGCGCGCTACTGGCTCGACTCGCCCGACGGCGGCCCCGACGGCTGGGGCGCGCGCGCGCAGGTCACGCTGCTGTTCCCGCGGTAGTTGGGGAGATCTTTGCGGCGCTCCGGTTCTTGTCTTTGAGAACGGCGAGCGCGATGGGTGCCGTAGCGCAGCGCCGCCCGCATCCATGTGCTGGCGGCGAACCCGGTCAGGAACACAGCGATCACCGCCGCCCCCGCTTCCAGTCATCGAGCCGGGCGTAGATCGTGACCGCGGTCCCGCTAAGCGCCACCGCCATGAATACCCAGCGCAAGGTGTCGAAATACAGCACGAGCGGGAGGATCGCGGTCTGAGTCTCGGCCAGGACCGTCTGGACGATCTCAACCCCTGCAGCCCAGCGTCGCGACACCGGCCGCTCCGCCGCCCTTCATCGTGCGGCTGTCGGCCAGCACCTCGCGCGCGGCGACGTTTCTTTGACCGGATAACGACTTCGCTGCAGTCGTAGGAAGGCCCGCCAGCCTCCGTGACCCACGCGGTCAGATCGAGCGCTGGTTGACGCGCTTCGACAGCTGCTCAGCGCTTTCCACCCGCTCCGAGTAGCGGTCGGTCAGATAGGCCGAGCGGGGGTCGCGCGTGAGATGTGTGAACTTTACGAGTTCTTCCATCACGTCGACGATGCGGTTGTAGTAGGGCGACGGCCGCATGCGGCCGGCCTCGTCGAACTCGTTAAACGCCTTCGCCACCGAGGACTGGTTCGGGATCGTCACCATGCGCATCCATCGCCCGAGGATGCGCATCTGATTGACGGCGTTGAAGCTCTGCGAGCCGCCGGAGACCTGCATGACGGCGAGTGTCTTGCCCTGCGTCGGCCGCACCCCTCCGAGCGACAGCGGCAGCCAGTCGATCTGCGCCTTCATGACGCCGGTCATCGCGCCATGGCGCTCGGGCGAGCACCAGACCATGGCTTCCGACCAAGTGGCGAGGTCGCGCAATTCCTTCACCTTCGGGTGGTCGGGCCCTTCCGCGTCCGGCAATGGCAGGCCGGACGGGTTGAAGGTGCGGGTCTCGGCGCCGAACCAGCGGAGGAGGCGCGCCGCCTCCTCCGAGGCGAAGCGCGAGTATGAGCGCGTCCGGAGCGATCCATAGAGCATCAGGATGCGGGGCGGATGCGTGGGCGCGCCCGGCCCGGCGAGCGCGGCCACGTCGATCGGCCGGAGCGAGGTGGGGTCGACGTTCGGCAGATCCTCGATCCGGACAGGATGGTCAGACATGCCGCGCGCCTCCGGCATCCGCGGGAAAGTGATGCCGCGTCCGGTTGGCGAAGGCGACGAGCGACAGCATCACCGGAACCTCGACGAGAACGCCGACCACCGTGGCGAGCGCAGCGCCGGATTGAAGTCCGAAGAGGCTGATCGCGACGGCGACCGCGAGCTCGAAGAAGTTCGACGTGCCGATGAGCGCGCAGGGCGCCGCGACGTTGAAGGGCACGCGCCAGGCCCATGCCGCCGCATAAGCGAGCGCGAAGATGCCGTAGGACTGGATGAGCAGCGGAACGGCAATCAGCGCGATCAGCAGCGGCTGCTCCAGGATGATCTGGCCCTGAAAGCCGAAGAGGAGCACGACCGTCGCCAGGAGGCCAATCACCGAGAAAGGCTTCACCGCGGCCGTGAAACGCGCGACCGCTGCCTCGGCGCCCGCGCCCCGCCGTCCCCGTGCGAGCCACTGGCGTGTGGCGGCGCCGGCGGCGAGCGGGATCAGGATGTAGAGCCCGACCGAGAGGATCAGCGTCCCCCACGGCACGACGATGTCGGTGACGCCGAGGAGCAGCGCCACGATCGGCGCGAAGGC
>CAZEGY010000217.1:0-6283 GCA_964511815.1 uncultured Rhodovulum sp. | reverse complement strand
CCCGGCGGGCGCAGGCGCGGCCCGGGCGGGACGATGCCGATGCCGCGGCGGCGGAAGGTGCCGGCGACGACCGGCCGCAGCGCGCCGCCGAACGCGCCGCGGTCGACCTCCCCGAGGATCGGGAGGATGTCGGCGAGGCGGAAGCGCGTCGGCTCGGCGCGGCGCCAGATGGCGACGAGCATGGTCGCGGCGACGTCGCGGGCCTCGGCGAGCGCGTCGTGGAAGCGCGCGGGGTGGCGGGCGTAGGCGCGGGCGAAGCCGGCGCGGGTCCGCCCGCGCCAGGCGGGCTCGCGCTCGGCCATCTCGGCGATGTCGTCGAGCACCGGCGGGATCGCCCCGTGGCGGAGGAGGATCGCCTTGTAGACCGCGACGAAGGCGTCGAAGAAGGCGGCGGTGAGCGGCAGCGCGAGGTCGTGCTCGCTGTCCCAGCCGCGGGCGAAGTCCCACATCGTGCGCGGGTTGTTGGCGCGGCGGATCTGGCGGGTCGGGGAGAGCTCGGCGAAGCGGTTGAGGCGGTTGGTGGCGTCGAGGTCGCCGCGGGTCGTCTCGAGCAGCTCGTCGGTCACCGCCGGCAGGTGGAGCGAGGCGATCATCGCCGCCCAGTCGGCCGAGGCCTCGTGCAGGGCCTCGTAGTCGCCGGTGACGTTGTCGGGGGCGAACTGGCCGGCGAAGGACATCATCATCGCGTGCCCGACCTCGTGGGCGACGACGTCGAAGTTGAGGCAGTAGTCCGAGAGCGTGCCGTCGGGGAGCCCGAAGGCGCCGACCTCGAGGAAGCCGTAGCCCATGTGGGCGTTCTGCCAGCCGCGGAGCGCGACGAGCTCGAGCCGGGCGCGGTCGCGGGCGAAGTGCCACGGGATCGGCCGGCCGAGGTAGCCCTCCCAGACGTCGAGGGCGAAGCGCACGCAGCCGTAGAGGTGGGCGAGGCGGAAGCCCGGGTCGGCGGGGCGCAGGCGGTCGAGCTGGCCGTCGGGTCCCGGCACCGCGTCCGGGCCGACCGGCCCGCGCCACGGCGGCGCCGCCGGGCGCGGGCCGGTGGCGTTGCCGGCGCTGGAGGGGCGGCCGTAGGGCGGCTTGGTCGGGGCGTCGATCGTGTAGATGCGCGCGTCCTGCGGCCCGGGGCCGACCTCGCCGACCCGGAGCGAGAGCGCGACGGTCTCGAGCCGGGCCGGGCCGCCGAGCGGCGATTGCGGGTAGATGCACACCCGGACGCGGGGGGGCCGGGCGGCGGCCCAGGCGGCGGGGCGGGCGACAGGGCGGCGGGTCATGGCGTCTCGTGTCCGGCGGCGCGGTAGGCCTCCTCGCGGGCGAGGAGGGCGTGGAGCGCCCGGCGGTCGGCGAGGCCGAGGGCGCGGGCGACGGCGTCGGGGTCGTCGTCGCCGCCGGGAAGGCGGACCTTGGCGCGGGCGCAGAGCCGGGCGACGAGGCCGGGAAGCTCGGTCTCGCTGAACACCGGCGCGGGCGCCGCGGCGAGGCGGGCGCGCTTGTCGGCGGCGCGGGCGTCGAGGGCGGCGTAGCGCCCGCCGGCGCGGAGGGCGTCGAGGATCGCCGGCGCGAGCTCGGCCGCGGCGCCGTCGAGCGCGGCGAGGAGGCGGTCCTCGGCGGCGAGGGCCGCGGCGAGGGCCGCGGGGGTGGTGCGGGCGGCGGCGCACCAGCGGCGGAAGGCGTCGGCGGTGTCGAGGCCGAGCTCCTCGCGGAGCTCGGCGACGAGGGTCGGGGGATCGGCGTCGGTGGCGGCGTCGGATCCGGGCGGGGCGGCGCGGCGGGCGTAGGCGCGGACGAGGGCGCGCTCGTAGCGCGCGGGGTCGAGGCGGAGCTCGTCGAGGACGGCGGCGTCCGCGGGCGGCAGGTCGGTGGCGCCGCTCTCGAAGGCGGCGGTGGCGGCCTGCCAGTAGCGGGTCTCGGCGAACGCGAACGCCGCCGGCGGCCGCGGGGGCTCGGCCGCGGCGGCGGCGACGGCGTCGAGGAGGGCGAGGGCGTCGGCGCGCTTGAGATCGACGCGGCCCTCGGGGAGCCAGGCCTCGAAGGCGGCGCGGGTCTCGTCGGAGGTCTCGGCGGGAAGCGCGGCGACGAGACGGCGCCAGGTCAGGGCCTTGTAGGGCAGGGCCTCGGCGGTGGCGAGGAGCGCGGCGGCGCCGCCGGCGGGGAGGATGCCGGCGGCGCGGGCGGCGTCGAGGGTGGCCCGGACGTTGACGAGGGGCTCGGAGAGGGGGGCGTAGTCGAGCTCGCGCGGGGCGTAGGCGAGGGCGAGCTCGTGGTCGTCCTCGATCTCGCCGCCGCGGAGCCGGGCGAAGATCGCGCCGACCCCCTCCATGCCGAAGGGCGCGCACTCCGCGGCGCGCAGCGCCCCGAGGCTCGCGGCGCCGAGGACGCGGGTGCCGCGGGAGAGCGCCCAGAGGATCTCCTTGTGCCAGACGGTGGGGCGGTCCTCGAAGACGCCGTCGACGAGGCCGATCACCCGCGCCCCGGCGCGGGCGGCGCGGTAGAGGTCGCCGGCCGCGGCCGGCGGGCGGAGGGCGATCCCGGGCGGCGCGGCGACCGCGGGGCCGGCGAGGCTCGGGCCGACGAAGACGACCGCGGCGGCGGTCATCGCAGGTGCTCCTCGGGCCGCGCCGCCCGGGGGCCGGGGAGGACGCCGTCGCCGGGGCCGGCGGGCTCGAGGCCGGGGACGAGGACGCGGACGACGGCGAGGCCGGGCTCGCGCGAGAGGTCGACGGCGAGGACCGGGCCGGCGCCGGCGCGGACGACGGCGGCGACGGTGGCGGCGAGGTCGGCGCGGATGTCGGCCGACGCGGTGGCCACGGGCCACGGGCGCGGCGCCGGGCCGCCGGTGTCGCGCAGCGCCCAGCGGAAGCGCAGGGCGACGCCGCCGCCGAAGAGCGCGGGGTCGAGGTCGTCGCGGGTGCCGGTCATGGCGATGAGCCGGGTCTGCGCCGCCTCGGTGACGGCGCGGGCCGCGGCGGTGGCGGCGTCGGGGTGGCAGCCGGCGCCGAAGCCCGGCGGGGTGCGTGGCGCCTCGGTGTCGGCGAGGGCGCAGGCGAAGGCGGGGACGCCGACGTCGGTCGTCGTCTCCCAGAGCGCGACGGCGAAGCCGCGGGCGGCGAGGCCGGCGAGAAGCGCGCCGACGCCCGGCTCGGCGACCGCGGCGGGCGCGATGCGGCGCGCGGCGCGGGCTTGCGGCGACAGGCGCTCGAAGAGGGCGGTGGCGTCGTGCTCGACGAGCTCGCAGAGGCCGTGGAGCGCCGCCTCGGCCGGGTGGGAGCCCGAGGCGAGGCCGTTCGTCGAGGCGAAGAACGCCGGGGCCGGGCGGCTCGCGAGCCAGCAGGTGTCGACGGCCTCGAAGGGGACGAGCGCGGCGGCGCCGGTCGCGAGGTCGAGGGCGGGCGCCCAGAGGAGCGGCGCGGCGAGGGGATGCGGGCGGGCGCGGGGCAGGTCGAGGCGGGGCGTCGCCCCGAGGCCGGCGACGTCGGCGGCGGTGCCGAAGCGGAGCGGCAGGAGCGGGCGCTCGGCGTGCCAGCGCTCGATCGCCTCCATGATCCCCGAGACCTTGGCGGCGGTGCGGTCGAGACCCTTGCCGTTGGCGACCGAGAGGGCGCGGGCGTCGGGGCGGACCACGGTGAAGACCTCGACGCCGGCGCGGTCGAAGCCGGTGACGCGGGCGACGCGGGTGATGCCGAACTCGGCGAGGCGGGGGAGGAGGCGGGCGAGGGTCGCGGACGGCGCCTCGCGGCGGTGGTGGCCGGGCGCCTTCGGCACGGGCGCCAGCGCCGCGGGGCCGAGCACGTCGCGGAGCGCGGCGACGTCGGCGTCGACCGGGCCGCCGGCAGGGGCGACTGCATCGTGAGCGGACCCGTCCAAGGCTTCCCCCTTCGCCTCCCGCGAGCATGCCCGATCCGGGCCCGCGGCGGAAGCCCCCCGGAGTGCTACGCGAGCGGCTGCCCGGGCAGCTACCGGGGCGGCTACTTCGGGTGGATGCGGCTGATCTTCGAGCCCTCGACGACGGCGCCGGCCATCAGCCCCTGCTGGCCGGAGACGAAGACGACGATCGGCTGGGTGACGGTCGTCGAGGTCGCGTCGGCGGAATAGCCCTGGTCGGCGACCGCGACCTTGGCGTCGGCGCCGACCTCCCAGCCCTGGCTGCGGGTCAGGTAGGCGAGCGCGTCCTCGGTCATGAAGAAGTAGGTCTCGGCGAAGGACTGGGCGCCGATCTGGAGGCCGAAGGAGGCGGAGGCCAGGTTGTAGTAGGCGACGGTGGCACCGCCGCGGCGCAGCGCCCCCTGGCCGTACTGGCCGCCGAAGCCGAAGCCGGCCTTGACCACGTCGGGGAAGACGAGGACGGCGACGGCGCGCTCGGCGAGGGCCTGCGCCGCCGGCGACCGGGCGAGAAGCGCGTCGAGGGCGACGTCGACCCGGGCGTCGATCTCCCCCGCCGAGGCGGCACGGGCGGCGCCGGGGAGCGGCGCGAGGGCGGCGGCGGCGAGGACGAGGGTGGCTCGGCGGGTCAGCATCGGGCGGTCTCCTTTGGCGCGCGGCCGGGACACGGCCGGGACACGGGCGCGGGCACGGGCGTGGCTACGGGCCGGGTCAGGCCGCCAGCCGCTTTCCCGCGGCGTCGAAGTGGAAGGCGCGGGCCGGGTCGGGGGTGAGGTGGACGGTCTCGTCGACGGCGAAGCGGTGCTCGCCGAAGCGGCGGACGGTGAGCAGGCCGTGGGCCTCGGTGCGGACGTAGACGTTGGTCTCGCCGCCGAGGTGCTCGACGTGGGAGACGGTGCCGGGGATGGCGACGCCCGGGCTCGCGGCCTCGCGGGACAGCGCGAGGTGCTCGGGGCGGATGCCGAGGGTCCTGCCGGGCTGGTTCAGGGGGCCGGCGTCGAGGAAGTTCATCTGCGGCGAGCCGATGAAGCCCGCGACGAAGGTGTTGGCCGGGTCGTTGTAGAGCTCCATCGGGGCGCCGACCTGCTCGATGCGGCCGGCGTTGAGCACGACGATCTTGTCGGCCAGCGTCATCGCCTCGACCTGGTCGTGGGTGACGTAGACCATCGTCGCGGCGAGCTCGCGGTGGAGGCGGGCGATCTCGATGCGGGTGTGGACGCGGAGGGCGGCGTCGAGGTTGGAGAGCGGCTCGTCGAAGAGGAAGAGCTTCGGGGTGCGGACGATGGCGCGGCCGATGGCGACGCGCTGGCGCTGGCCGCCGGAGAGCTCGGCCGGGCGGCGGGCGAGGAGCGGCTCGAGCGAGAGCATCCGCGAGGCGGTCTCCACGCGCGCGTCGATGGTGGCGCGCGCGGTGCCGGCCTGGCGGAGGGCGAGGGCCATGTTGTCGCGGACGCTCAGGTGGGGATAGAGCGCGTAGCTCTGGAAGACCATCGCGATCTCGCGGTCGGCGGGGGCGGTGGCGTTGACGCGGCGGCCGTCGATGAGGACGTCGCCGGAGGTCGCGTCCTCGAGGCCGGCGACGATGCGCAGGAGCGTCGACTTGCCGCAGCCCGAGGGCCCGACGAAGACGCAGAACTCGCCGTCGGCGACGGCGAGGTCGACGCCCTTGATGACCTCGGTCTGGCCGAACGACTTGGTGACGCCACGGAGGTCGAGCTGGCCCATGGGGTTCCTCAGAGCTTGACGGGGACGCCGGTGCGCACGCTCTCGTCCGCGGCGAGGCAGACGGCGAGCGAGGCGACGGCGTCGTCGAGGTGGCGGGCGAGATCGACGTCGCCGGCGATGACGGTGGCGACGTAGGCGGCCTCGGCGTCGCAGAGCGCCTGGTGGCCGGGCTCGTCGGCCATGCTGACGTCGCGGTCGGGCGCGCCGACCTTGTGGAGGCGGAGGGCGGAGGTCCGGGTGTGGGTGTCGATGTCGTCGGAGCGGGCGGTCTCCGACATCCGGATCGAGACCGCGCCGTTCGGGGAGACCACGTCCTTCACGAAGAAGGCGGTGTCCGACATCATCGGCCCCCAGCCGGCCTCGTACCAGCCGAGCGAGCCGTCGGCGAAGAGCACCTGGAAGTGGCCGTAGTTGTAGGTGTCCTCGGCGATCTCGTTGGAGAGGCGCAGGCCCATGCCGCGGACCTCGACGGGCCTGGCGTCGGTGATCTGGCACATGACGTCGACGTAGTGGACGCCGCAGTCGACGATCGGGGGCGTGGTCCGCATCAGCGCCTTGTGGACCTCCCAGGTCGGGCCGGAGGACTGCTGGTTGAGGTTGAGGCGGAAGACGTAGGGGCCGCCGAGGGCGCGGGCCTCCGCGATCAGCCGCTGCCAGCTCGGGTGGTGGCGGAGGATGTAGCCGA
>CAZEGY010000216.1:0-6301 GCA_964511815.1 uncultured Rhodovulum sp. | reverse complement strand
CCTCGGCCAGCGCCGCGAGCAGGCGCGGGCGCTGCGCCGCGCCGTTGTGGTCGTGGTAGGGCACCACCGGCCCGGCGCGGCGCAGCCCGTGGATGTCGAGGAGCTTGCGCGTCTGCCGGGTGTCCTCGGCGGCGAGGACGTCGGCCGCGGCGAGCACGTCGAGGGCGCGGAGGGTGATGTCGCGGGCGTTGCCGATCGGCGTCGCCACGAGATAGAGCCCGCCCGCGAGCGGCGCGGCCGGCGCAGGCGGCTTCTCCGACGGCTCCGCCACGCCCGGGCCTCCTCCATTCGACGTTTACTTTCGGCGGTGCGGACCGTACCGTCCGAGGGGCTCCCGCGGGCCGAGTTCCGCTCCCGAAAGTCTCGCCGAGGACCGATGCTGTCAATGCGTATCTCCCCCCGGATCTCCATCCGTCCCGCCGGCGCCCGGCTCCGCGGCGCGCTCGCCATGCTCGCCGTGGCGGCGCTCGCCGCCTGCGCGGCGCCCGGGGCGCGCGTCGCCGGCAACGACGGGATCGACGTCGATCCCAACGCCCCGGTGAAGGTCGCGCTGCTCCTGCCCTACGGCACCGGCGACTCCGGCCGCGAGCAGATCGCCCGCAGCCTCGAGAACGCCGCCCGCCTCGCCCAGTCGGAGCTCCGCAACGCCACCCTCGAGCTCACCGTCTATCCGACCGCCGGCACCACCGCCGGCGGCGCGGCCGCGGCGGCGCAGGCGACCTCGGAGGGGGCGAAGATCATCGTCGGCCCGCTGTTCTCGACCGAGACCGCCGGCGCCCAGGGCCCGGCCGCCGCCGGCGGGCTCACCGTCCTCAGCTTCTCCAACAACCCCTCGGTCGCCGGCGGCAACGTCTACGTCCTCGGCACCACCTTCCAGAACACCGCCGACCGCCTCGTCGCCTACGGCCAGTCACGCGGCCTCAACTCCTTCGGCGTCGTCTACCCGGCCGGGCTCGAGGGCGAGACCGCCCGCGACGCGGTGCGCGACGTCGTCTCGCGGCGCGGCGCCACCCTCGCCGCGTCCGAGCCCTACAGCCTGTCGGTCGAGGGCATCCAGGCCGCCGGCCCGACCGTCGCCGCGGCGCTGAACGGCGCCGGGGCGAACGCCGTCATCCTCACCGACGGTCCGACCGGCGGGCTCGCCTTCATCGCCGACGCGCTGCGCAGCAACGGCGTCGCCCAGGCGCAGTTCCTCGGGATGCAGCGCTGGGACACCTCGGCCGAGACCCTCGCGGTGCCGAGCCTCCAGGGCGGGGTCTTCGCCGCGCCCGACCCGGCGACGCTCGGCGCGTTCCGCGGCCGCTACCAGACCGCCTACGGCGAGTCCCCGCACGAGCTCGCCGGTCTCGCCTTCGACGCCGTCGCCGCGGTCGGCGCCCTCGTCGCCGAGGCCCGCGCCCAGGGCGGCAGCCCCTTCTCCACCGCGCGCCTGACCCAGAGCTCCGGCTTCGCCGGCGCCAACGGGCCGTTCCGGCTGAGCGCGAACGGCGTCGCGCAGCGCAACCTCGCGATCATCGCCGTGCAGAACGGCCAGGCGGTGGTGACGGAAAGGGCGGCGCGCTCGTTTGAACAAGTCGGCTTCTGACCGCGGCGCCCCCGCCGCCGCGGCGCCCGCCTGGCGCGGGCTCGTCCCGCGACCCGAGACCATCCTCGACGTCCCCGCCGTGCGCGCCGCCATCGACGCGGCCGCCGCGGCGGCGCCGGCGCGCGACGCGATCCGCGCCGCCGTCGTCCCGGTGCTGCGCGAGGCCCACGGCGAGGGGCGCGCCGCCATCGCCGCGGCCATCGCCGCCGCCCCGCGCGAGGCCGACCGCGCCATCCACGACTACGCCTGGCTCGTCGACCGCGTCGTCGGCCTCGCCCTCCACGTCGCCCACCGCTGGCTCCACCCGCTCGCCAGCCCGACCGCCTCCGAGCGCATCTCGGCGATCGCCGTCGGCGGCTACGGCCGCGCCGAGATGGCGCCGTTCTCGGACGTCGACCTGCTGTTCCTCACCCCCTACAAGCAGACGCCGTGGGGGGAGAGCCTGATCGAGAGCACCCTCTACTGCCTGTGGGACCTGCGCCTGAAGGTCGGCCATTCGGTCCGCACCATCGACGACTGCCTGCGCTACGCCAGGAGCGACGTCACGGTGCGCACCAGCCTGCTCGAGCACCGCTACCTCTGGGGCGACGAGGGGCTCGCCCACCGCCTCCGCGACCGGCTCTGGGACTACTTCGGCACCACCGGCCCCGAGTTCATCGAGCTCAAGCTCGCCGAGCGCGCCGAGCGCCACGCCCGCCAGGGTTCGACCCGCTACCTGCTCGAGCCCAACGTCAAGGAGGGCAAGGGCGGCCTGCGCGACCTCCAGACCCTGTTCTGGATCGCCAAGTACCTGAACCGCACCCAGTCGACCGACGACCTCGTCGAGATCGGCGTCTTCACCCCCGACGAGTACGGCATCTTCACCGAGGCGGAGGCGTTCCTGTGGACGACCCGCGTCCACCTCCACCTCCTCAACGGCCGGGCGATCGAGCAGCTGACCTTCGACACCCAGGTCGAGATCGCCGCGACCCTCGGCTACCAGTCCACCGAGGGCCAGCGGCCGGTCGAGCGCTTCATGCAGGACTACTTCCTGCACGCCAAGCACGTCGGCGACCTCACCCGCATCTTCCTCTCCGGCCTCGAGGCGCGGCACGCCAAGCCGAAGCCGAGCCTCGGGGGGCGGCTGAAGTCGGCCTTCGCCTTCCGCAAGGGTACGGCGGCCGCGCCCTACCGCGTCAAGAACGGCCGGCTCGACTTCGCCGACGAGGCCGCCTTCGACAAGGAGCCGGTCAACATCCTCCGCCTCTTCGAGGAGGGCCTCGCCACCGGCATCCCGATCCACCCCGACGCCCTGCGCCGGGTGGCGGCGAGCCTGTCGCTGATCGACGACGGCTTCCGCGAGGACCGCGAGGCCAACCGGATCTTCCTCGACCTGCTCCTCGGCCACAACAACCCCGAACGGGCGCTGCGGCTGATGAACGAGGTCGGCGTCCTCGGCGCCTTCATCCCCGAGTTCGGCCGCATCGTCGCGATGATGCAGTTCAACATGTACCACCACTACACGGTGGACGAGCATACGATCCACACGATCTCGACGCTCTCGCAGATCGAGCGCCGCGAGCTCCTCGGCGACCTGCCGGTGTCGACCGGCATCCTCGACAAGGGCGTCAACCGCCGGGTGCTCTACGTCGCGCTGCTCCTCCACGACATCGGCAAGGGCTCGGGCCGCGATCACTCGACCGTCGGTGCCGAGGTGGCGGCGCGGCTCGCGCCGCGCTTCGGGCTCGACGAGGAGGAGACCGAGCTCGTGGTCTGGCTCGTCCAGAACCACCTGCTGATGTCCGACGTCGCCCAGAAGCGCGACCTGACCGACCCGCGCACCGTCCGCGACTTCGCCCGCGCGGTGAAGAGCCCGTCGCGCCTGAAGCTGCTGACCGTGCTCACCGTCTGCGACATCCGCGGCGTCGGCCCCGCGGTCTGGAACAACTGGAAGGCGATGCTCCTCCGCACCCTCTACAACGAGACGCTGGAGTTCCTGACCGGCGGCAGCCAGGCGCCGAGCCGGCCGGAACGCGCCACCGTCGCGCGCGAGGCGCTCGCCGCCGAGCTCGCCGACTGGCCCCGGGAGGCGGTCGAGGCCGAGCTCGCGCGCCACTACCCACCCTACTGGCTCGGCTTCGACACCCGCACCCACGCGATCTTCGCCGAGCTCGTCCGCAAGCTCGCCGACGACGGCACCGGGATGAAGTTCGAGCTCGACTTCGAGCGCGACGCCACCCAGGCGTGCTTCGCGATGGCCGATCACCCGGGCATCTTCGCCCGCCTCGCCGGGGCGCTGGCGCTCGCCGGCGCCAACGTCGTCGACGCGCGCACCTACACCTCGACCGACGGCATCGCGACGGCGGCCTTCTGGCTCCAGGACGCCGACGGCAAGCCCTACGAGAAGCACCGCCTGACCCGGCTGCGCAACGGCGTGCACCGCATCCTCGCCGGCGAGGTCCTCGCCCGCGAGGCGCTGAAGGACAAGGACAAGGTCAAGCGCCGCGAGCGCGGCTTCGTGGTGCCGACGCGGATCGCCTTCGACAACTCGGGATCGGACATCTACACGATCATCGAGGTCGAGACCCGCGACCGGCCGGGGCTGCTCTACGACCTCGCCCGGACGCTGACCGCCAACAACATCTCGATCGCCTCGGCGATCATCGCCACCTACGGCAAGCAGGCGGTCGACGTCTTCTACGTCAAGGATCTCTTCGGCCTGAAGCTCCACGCCGAAAGCAAGCGCCGGACGCTCGAGGCGCGGCTCCGCGCCGTCATCGCCACCGCGCCGACCTGAGCGGGCGCGCCGGCGGCACCGGCCGCGGGGAGCCCGCGGCCGGTGTGGCCGGTCAGTGGACGCTGACCGGCGAGAACTCGTTCTGGCGGGCGACGACGAAGGCCTGCGCCCGGTCGGGGACGAGGGCGAGCACCGCGCCGTTCGCCGCATGGATCGCATAGAGGTGGTCGAGGCTCGTCTGGGCCCGGACCTCCTCGGGGAGATCGGCGGTCTTGATCTCGCGGACGTAGACGATCCGCTTGTCGCCGTCGTCCTGGAAGCTCGGAAAGTCGGTCATGGCTGCCTCCTTCAGGATTTCTTGCCGTTGAGCTGGCCGTTGATCTGGCCATTTATCGGGATCGTGCGGACGATCGACTCGGGCTCGGCCCGGGCGAGATCGACGTGCAGGAGGCCGTTCTCGAGCAGCGCTCCCGTCACCTCGACGCCGTCGGCCAGCACGAAGCTGCGCTGGAACTGCCGTGCGGCGATGCCGCGGTGCAGGAACACCCGCTCGCCGGCGTCGTCGGCCTGGCGGCCGCGGATCACGAGCTGGTTGTTCTCGACGGTGATCGCGATGTCGTCCTCGGCGAAGCCGGCGACGGCGAGCGTGATCCTGTAGGCGCACTCGCTCCGCTGCTCGATGTTGTAGGGCGGATAGCCGTCGTTGCCCGACTTGGCCGTCCGTTCCACCAGCCTGTCCAGCTGTTCGAACCCCAGGAGGAAGGGATGCGAGGCGAAGGTGACCTTGGTCATCTCTTTGATTCCAGCCCTTGTCTTTCAAGCGACCCGCGGCGGAGCCCCGATCTGGCAACCCCGTCACGCCAGACGATGTGGGGTGCCGGTCCGCCGGCGACAAGGGGGCGCGGCCGGCGCGTCGGGCTGGCGAGAACCCCTGCGGACGGGTATAAGCCGTGGAGGTTCATGGGACATTCACGAATGGACACGACCCCCGAGATGCCGCGCGAGGACGTGCTGCGCGTGAAGCTCGAGCTGCTTCAGCGCGAGCACCGCGACCTCGACGACGCGATCGCCGCGCTCGACGCCGAGGGCCGGGTCGACGCGCTCACCCTCCGGCGGCTGAAGAAGCGCAAGCTCCTGCTCAAGGACGAGATCCAGCGGATCACCGACGAGATCACCCCCGACATCATCGCCTGAGGCCGCTTGCAACCCGGCGAGTCCGGTGCAAGTTGTGGAGGGACCACGAGCGGAGGACGAAAGCGATGGCCGAACCGATCGACGCACGGCTGGAGGCCCTCGGCAGCCGGATCGCCGCCGCGCGGGAGCAGCTCGCCAAGCGCGAGGACTTCGAGGACGACGAGGTCGGCGACATCCTCGCGACGATCAACGCCGACTTCGAGCGCGCGCGCGTCGAGGACGAGGCCCGCGCCCGCGAGACCCTCGACAAGGTCGAGGCCCGCCTCCTCGACCTCGGACCGATCCTCTCGGTCCTGCCGCGCTGAAGCGCGCCCGCCCTACCGGGCGAGGCGCACCAGCGCGTGACGCTTGCGCCCCGCGGAGAGCTTGCGCGGCTCGGCGAGGTCGGCGGCGGTGAGCAGCAGGCCCGCGTCGGTCAGGGCCTCGTCGTCGAGGCGGGCGCCGCCCTCGGAGATCAGCCGCCGCGCCTCCTTGCCCGAGTTCGCGAGGCCGGCGCGCACCAGGAGCTGCACGATGGCGATGCCGCCCTCGGCGATGTCGGCGGCCGCGAGGGCGAGGGTCGGGAGATCCTCCCCGACCCCGCCGCGCTCGAAGACCTCCCGTGCCGTCGCCTCGGCCGCCGCCGCCGCCTCGGCGCCGTGGCAGAGCGTCGTCACCTCGTTGGCGAGGCGGATCTTCGCGGCGTTGATCTCCGAGCCGCCGAGGCGCCCGAGGCGGTCGCACTCCTCGACCGGCAGCTCGGTGTAGAGCCTGAGGAAGCGGCCGACGTCGGCGTCGGTGGTGTTGCGCCAGAACTGCCAGAAGTC
>CAZEGY010000215.1:0-6306 GCA_964511815.1 uncultured Rhodovulum sp. | reverse complement strand
TGGGTGGTATCCCGGTCGCTGGCATCGGTCGGCCCCAACGCGACCCTCGTTTCCGGCGACGTCGAGGCGACGGTCCGCGGCCTCAGGGCCGAGCTCGCCGGCGAGATCGACGTCGCCGGGCCGGAGCTGGCACGGAGCCTCGGCGAGCTCGGTCTCGTCGACGCGTACCGGCTCTACTTCCATCCGGTCGTGCTCGGGCGCGGCAAGCCGTTCTTCGCCGGCCCCCGCCCGCGGCTGCGCCTCGTGGCGAGCGAGCGCATCGGACCGGAGACGATCCGGCTGACCTACGTTCCCGCCGGCTGATCCGCGCGCCCCGTCGGCCGGGCGCGGCCACCCCCGGGCCGCCGTGCCGGCCTCCTCACCGCCCCCGCAGCAGGCGCTGGTGGAGGACGAAGTTCTCGACGGTCAGCTTCACCACCGTCGCGAGCAGGATCAGCGTCTGGCGGTCGCGGGGCACGCCGCGCGCCTCGTAGCCCTGCATCATCTCGACGATCTGCGAGGCGATGAGCTCGTAGACCGTGTCGCGGTCGACCGCGATCCCCTCCCAGGCGATCGGGTCGCCCTCCTCGACCTCGCGCGCGAGCCGGGCGAGGAGGCGGTGGTCGAGCGGTGGGGGCGCGGTCATCGCCCGACCCTGCACCCCCGCCGCCACCCGGTCAATCGGCCCCGGTCGCGTGACTATGCGATGTGGACGGCCCCGCCGGACCGCTGCGGCAACCCTTTGGCAACCCTGACGCGCGACGCGGGCCTCCGTCAACCGATTGTCAACGGAAGCCCGTCAGGCACGAGGCCGACCCGAAGGAGCCGCCCGAGCCGCCGATGACCCCGCCTCCGCCGCGCCGCCGCCTCGCCGCCCTTCTCGCCCTCGCGCTCCTGCCGGCCCCCGCCGCCGGCGCCGACCTGGTGCTGCCCGGGCTGCCCGCCGGGGAGGCGCCGGAGCGCTGCCGCCCGATCGGGGCGGGCGACCCGCCCGGGCCGGCCGTCCGCCTCGCCGAGCGCTTCCGCGACGACTTCGAGCGGTTCGACCTCTACGGCGGCCCGTGGACGCCGCACTTCGCCCACGGCGCCTACGACGACTGGCAGGCGCGCACCCTCGCGGCGAACGACGAGCTCCAGCTCTACGTCGACCCCGCCTATGCCGGGATCGGCAGCCAGCCGCTCGGCCTCGACCCGTTCGTGCTGCGCGACGGCGTCCTCGGCCTCGTCGCCCGGCCAACGCCGCGGGCGGCGCTGCCGCGGCTCCGCGGCTTTCCCTACGTCTCGGGGATGGTCTCGTCGCGGGCGAGCTTCGTCCAGAGGTACGGCTACTTCGAGATCCGCGCCCGCCTGCCCGGTGGCGCCGGCCTCTGGCCGGCGTTCTGGCTGCTCGCCCCCGGTGGCTGGCCGCCGGAGATCGACGCGATGGAGGCGCGCGGCGCCCCGGGCTACGCCGTCCACGTCCACTGGAGCGAGGGCGGTGCCCGCCGTTCGAGCGGCTGCGACATCCCCCTCGTCGACGGCACCGCCGCCTTCCACGACTTCGGCGTCCTGTGGACGCCGGCGGCGATCGCCTTCTATCTCGACCGCACCCCGGTGGCGTGGATCGCCGCGAAGCCCGGCTTCGACCGGCCGATGTACCTGCTCGCGAACCTCGCCGTCGGTGGCTGGGCCGGGGCGCCCGACACCACGACGCCGTTTCCCGCGACCTTCGCCATCGACCGGATCGCCGCGTGGGCGCTCGCCGGGGGCGAGGAGTGAGCGGTCCCGCCCGGCGCCCGATCGTTGCCCTCGCCGCCGACGGCGGGCGGCGCCTCGTCAATCCCTATCTCCGCATCGTCTTCGGCGCGCCCGCCTTCGCCGAGGGCGCCGCGGTCGGCTCGGTCGCCTCGGTCTTTCTCCGCAGCGGCGTGCGCAACCTCCACCTGCACTGGCCCGAGTACCCGCTCCACGGCCGCCTCGCGCGGCGCTCGGAGGCCGCCGCCGACGCCGCCTACGCGGTGCTCGTCGCCGCCGCCGACCGGGTCCGCCGCCGCGGCGGCCGCGTGGTGTGGACCGCGCACAACCTCGCTCCCCACGGCTACCCGGCGCCGTGGGGCGCCGGCGCCTTCGCGCGCTGGGCGCCGCGGCTCCTCGCCCGCGTCGACACCGTCGTCGCCATGTCGGCCGCCGGCGCCGAGGCGGTGCGCGCCGCGCTCCCCGCCGTCGCCGGCGCCCGCTTCGTGCGCATCCCGCACCCCCACTACCGCGGCGTCTACGGCACGCCCGACCCGTCGGGAGTTCGTGCCCGTCACGGCATCCCGGCCGAGGCGCACCTCACCGTCGCCGCCGGCCTCGTCCGGCCCTACAAGGGCATCCCCGCACTCGTCGCCGCCTTCGCCGCCGCCGCCCGCGACGACGAATGGCTCCTCGTCGCCGGCCCCTGCCACGACCCGGCCCACGCGCGCGCGGTCGCCGACGCCGCCGCTGCCGCCGGCCCGCGCGTCCGCCTCGCCCTCGGGCCGCTCGACGACGCCGCCTTCGCCGCCACCCTCGCCGCCGGCGACCTCTTCGCCGGCAACTTCGACGCCGTCCTGAACTCGGGCTCGGTGCTCGCCGCGCTCTCCCTCGACCGCCCCGTCCTCGCCCCGCGCTCGGAGCCGCTCGCCGAGCTCCGCGCCGAGGTCGGCGCGCCGTGGCTCGCCCTCTTCGACGCGCCCCTCGACGCCCCCCTCGACGCCGGGGCCCTCCGCCGCCACCTCGACGTCCTTCGCGCCGCCCCACGCGCCGGGCGCCCCGATCTCTCCCGCAACGACCCCGCCGCCGTCGCCCGCGCCCACCTCGCGCTCTATACCTGACGTTCACCTTTGCCCCGGCAACGTCGCTCCGAAGCCCGCCGCCGGAGTGACCGCGCATGCCCCCCCGCCCCCGTTCCCGCCCCCGTTCCCGCCTCCGTCTCTGCCTCGCCCTCCTCGTCGCGATCGTGCCGACGAACCGGGCGCGGCTCCTGCTCTACCGCCGCCTCCTCGGGTGCGAGATCGGGGCGGGGAGCCGGATCGGGGCCTGGAACCTCATCGCCTGCCGGAGCTTCCGCGTCGGGGCGGGGACGACGATCGGGCGGTTCAACGTCTTCCGCGGCGCCTTCGCCTTCGCCGCCGGGCCGCGGCTCTTCGTCGGCCACGGCAACGTCTTCGCCTGCCCCGAGCGCCTCGACCACCCGAAGCTCGCGCCGCGCGGCTACGCCCGCGCCATCGCCTTCGGCGCCGACTGCCTCGTCAACGACCGCCACTTCCTCGACGCCCACGGCCGCATCGCCGTCGGCGACGGCACCTGGCTCGCCGGGCGCGGCAGCCAGTTCTTCACCCACGGCGCCGGCACCGCCGACCGCGACATCGCCATCGGCAAGGGCTGCTTCGTCGGCTCCGCCGTGCGCTTCGCCCCGGGCTCGGGCATCGGCGACGGCTGCGTCGTCGGCATCGGCTCGGTCGTCGTCGGCCGCATCGAGGCCGACGACGCCCTCGTCGCCGGCTTCCCGGCGACGGTGCTGCGCGACATCGCCGAGGACCGCGCCGGCGGGCGCTTCGCCTTCACCCGGGCCGACTGGGCGGCGTGAGCCCGGTGGCCGACGCCGCGGCCGCGCCCGGCGCCGCCGGCGCCGGCGCCGCCGCCGACCTCGGCCGCGTCGCCCTCGCCGTCGGCCCGACCGCGGCGGCGGCGGGGCTCCAGCTCCTCGTCTTCGCGCTCAGCGCCCGCGCCCTCGGCCCCGCCGCCTTCGGCGGGCTCGCCGCGGTCTACGCCGTCGCCGCCATCGCCACCGACGCCGCCGGCCTCGGCGGCGACCAGGCGATGGTCCGCGCCGCCGCGCGCGACCCCGCCGGCTTCCCCCGGGCATGGGGACACGCCCTCGCGCTCCTCGCCCTGTCGCTCGTCCCGGTCGCGGCGCTCGCCGCCGTCGCCGCCACGCTGCTCGTCCCGGGGTTCGGCGTCGTCTCCGTCGTCCTCCTCGTCGCCGGCGAGGTCGCCGTCGGCCGCGCCGCCGCCGCCGCCGAGCTCGCCTTCGTCGCCCACGGCAGCCCCGCCGGCGCCAGCCTCGTCCGCCTCGCCGCCGTCGCCGCGCGCGCCGCCACCGCCGTCGCCGTCTTCGCCGTGGCGGGCGCGCGCGATCCCGCCACCTGGGCCGTCGCCGCCTGCGGCCAGGCGCTCGTCACCGCCCCGGCGCTCCTCGCCGTCGCCTCGGTCCGGTTCGGACGGCCACGCGGCGGGGTCGCGCCCGAGGCGCTCGGCTTCGGCCTCCTCCTCATGCTGACCGGGCTCGCCCGGTCGCTGAACGGCAACCTCGACCGCGTCGTCCTCGCCACGGTCCTCGCGCCCGCCGCGCTCGGGGTCTACGCCTCCGCCGCCCGGCTCCAGCTCGTCGGGGCGCTGCTCACCCAGGCGGCGACGCGCCTCACCGCGCCGCGCTTCTTCCGCGCCGCCGACGCCGCCGCCCGCGGGCGCGTCACCCGCGACGCCGCGCGGCTGATGGCCGTCGTCGGCGTCGTCGCGCTGGCGCTGACCGCGCTCGCCGCGCAGGCGCTGCCCGTCGTGCTCGGGGGCGCCTTCGCCGGGCTCGTCCCCCTCGCCACCGGGCTCGCCTTCGCCTGCCCGTTCGTCGCGCTCCAGTACCCGCCCGCCGACGCCCTGACCGCCGCCGGGCGCCAGGGCCTGCGCACCGTCGTCGCGTGGGCGGCCGCCCCGGTCTCGGCCGGGCTCCTCGTCGTCGGCGCCCGCGCCGCCGGACCGGAGGGTGCCGTCGCGGGCTTCGTCGTCGCGCAGGCGCTCCTCGCCGCCGCGTACTGGGCCGCGTACCGGATCACGTACCGGGCCGCCCGCGTGCAGGTGGCGCGGTGAGGCGCGCCGGCCTTCCCGCGGCGCCGGTCGTCGCCGTGCTGCTGATGGCGCTCGTCGAGTTCGGGCAGGTCTGGTACTACCCCGCGGGCGTCGGCGGCCCCGACGCGGCCCGCGCCTTCGGCGGCGCCTGGCGGATGGCGCTCTGGCTCGCCGCCGCCGCCGTCATCGCGCTCCACCTCGTCGAGCGCGGCCCGCTCGCCGCCGCCCGGACCCTCGCCCCCTTCGTGCCGTTCGTCGCCTGGGGGACCGTCGTCACCCTGCTCTGGTCGGTCGATCCGGTCACCGGCGCCCGCACCCTCGTCTTCTGGTCGCTGGCCGCGGGCCTCGCCGTCGCCGCCGGCGACGGGGTGCCGCCCGCGCGGCTCGCCCGCGCCGTCGCGCTCCTCTTCGGCGCGGTCGTCGCGGCGTCGCTCGTTCTCGCCGTCCTCGTCCCGGGCGCGAGCCGCACCGTCTACGGCGGCGAGCTCGTGGTGCGCGGCCTCTTCCCCCACAAGAACCAGTTCGGCTGGTTCGCCGCCATCGGCCTGCTCTGGACCTGGACGCTGCGCGGCGCCATCGGCCCCGGCTTGGTCCGGGTACTGCTGCCGCTCCTCGCCACCGGCCTCGCCGTCGCCGGATCGGGCACCGCGCTCGTCGTCGCCGCCGCGGCGGGCGGCTACCTCCTCGGCCTCCGCGTCGCGCGCACGCTCTTCCCCGACGGCGGCCGCGCCGCGCTCGCCCTCGCCGTCGCCGCCCTCGCGGCCGTGGCCCTCGCGGCGTTCGTCGCCCCCGTCGTCCTCGACGCGCTCGGGCGCGACGCGACGCTCACCGGCCGCACCGGGGTCTGGCGCCACTACCTCGGCGCCGCCGGCAGCCGGCCCTTGACCGGCTTCGGCACCGGGATCTTCTCCAGCCCGAGCGCCCTCAACGTCGCCGTCGGCGCCGGCGTGCCGGGGCAGGAGGCGGCGCGCCTCCACTCGCCGCACAGCCTCTACGTCGCGCTTTTCGCCGAGACCGGCCTCCCGGGGCTCGCGGCGTTCGTGCTCGCCGGCCTCCACCTCGCCTTCGTCGCTCCGTTCGCGGCGCTCTCGCGCTGGCGCGACCTCGCTGGCGCCCTCGCCTTCGCCATCCTCCTCGCCGGCCTCGCCGAGACCCGCGACGGCACCGTCCCCGGCATCGCCACCGTCGCCCTCGTCACCGCCCGCGCCGCGGCGCTGCGTCGGGAGGCCTCGGGGGGAAGTAGTGTCCCGGCCTGGAACTCGGGCGTAGCTTGGGAGTGGTCGCGCCAATCGTGCCCGCGCTCGCCGCATCGGCGCAGGCCTCCGGGGTGGAGGATCCACGCTTCCTGGAAGGGGTGATCTGGCGGGCCGTCTTGGTATCTCTGTCTCTGCACATACGTGCACGCGCGACCGTCTACCGCATCTTCACGACAACGAGGCGGAGCCCGAGTTGCCGCTCAAAGGCGGGCGCAACGCAAGCTGC